>CACWKD010000039.1 GCA_902761345.1 uncultured Ruminococcus sp.
AGAGTGGACTTGCCCATGCTGTCAAACACATCATAACAGAGATAGAAACGCTGCTATAAACATACGAAATGAAGGTATGAGAATAGCATTAGCATAAAATCAAAACAAAAACAAGAACCGTGGGACACACGGGGTTAGCTCGTTGATACTGTATAGGTTACCATACTTGAGCGAGAAGCCCCCACCTCTATAGGTGGGGGGAGTATGTCACTAATTTTGGATAGGGTGTTATTTATTATGAGTTATACTGTAAATCTCGGCTGTTGGGGAAGTATTTTTGCTGTACCGAGCGATGTAGTGGATAAATATTTAAAGATAGCAGGCTCTGCGCAGCTTAAAGTGCTTTTGTGGATACTGCGTCACAGCGGTGAAAGCTTTGAAGTTGATACTATTGCTGCGGCTCTCAATATGGGTAACTTTGATGTTCGTGACTGTATAGAATTCTGGGTGTCGTTTGGTGTTATTGCGGCAAATAATAATGTAATCACACCGGGCAGTGGTTCACCGCAGCTTATACCTCAGCAGGATACAGTACCTTTTGCGGCTGCCGCACCTGTCTATTCGCCTGCTCCCGTATCTGTTCCCGTACCTCAAAAAGAGCAGGAGAGGGCTGCGAGGACGGATAATACAATCAAAAGTACAGCAAAAAAACCGGAAGACGATAAAACAGAAAAACCGGAAAAAATTGAAAAGCCCGATACTCCGCCCGCAAGACCTGTACGTCCCGATCCTGCGTATATTGCGGAAAGAATGAGCGAAGATCCCGAAATATCAGCGCTTCTCAATGAGGCTCAGTATATTTTCGGCAGACCTGTATCTCATAACGAAAACGCAGGTATTTTGATGATGCACGACAACGACGGTTTGCCGGTAGAGGTGATCCTTATGCTGCTTACATATGGTGTTGAGAATAAAAAGGGAATGAATTACATCGAGCGTATGGGTAAATCATGGGCTAACGAGGGTATTCTTACCGCACAGCAGGCAGATGAGAAGATCCGCAGGCTGGAGGAGAGCCGTGACTCTTGGCATAAGATACAGTCGGTGTTGGGATTGGAGTTTCGCTCCCCTTCTGCCGCCGAAGAGGAAATGTACAATACCTGGGTCAAAGTTTGGGGATTTTCGGGTGAGATGATAAAAGAAGCGTACGACAGATGTATTAATAGTATCGGTAAGTACAGAGCAAGCTATGTTAATTCTATTTTACAAAGGTGGCACCAGAGCGGAATAAAGTCACTTGAACAGGCTAAAGCTGAGGAGAAACCGAAGCAGAAGAAACAGAAACCGTCTGACAGCGATACGGGTAATTCTTCTTTTGATATAGACGAACTTGACAGCCTTGCTATGTTTGATGATTAAAGAGGTGACAAAGATTGGGATACAGCAAGCATATTTACGAAAAAGCAGAGAATGTTCTTGCGCTTCGCAGACAGAATGCCGTTCAGCAGGCAGATAAACGGCGAGAGGAAATATACAGTAAACTGCCGAGAGTACGGGAGATAGAAAGAGAGCTTGCGCAGACAGGGTTCAGGGCGGCAAAAGCTGTTGTAAGCGGTGAGGACACACGGGGACAGCTGATTAAGCTGCGTGACGCTAATCTGCGTTTGCAGGGCGAACTAAAGGTACTGCTTGTGAGTAACGGTTATACTACCGCAGACCTTGAGGAACAGTATAAGTGTATGAGGTGTTCCGATAAGGGCTATGTTGACGGAGTGATGTGCAGCTGTATGAAAACACTGCTCAGAGATACGGCGTTCAGCGAGCTTAATGCGTTGTCGCCTCTTGCCCTTTCAAGCTTCGATACGTTTTCGCTTGATTATTATTCTAATGAACCCGATGAAAACGGCAATATTCCAAGAAAACGTATGGAGAAAATATATAACTTCTGCAAAGACTATGCGGAGAATTTTACTCTTAAAAGCGGTTCTGTTTATATGGAGGGCGCAACAGGACTTGGAAAAACACACTTGTCGCTTGCGATAGCAAGGACAGTTATAGAAAAGGGTTACGGAGTGATATACTGTTCACTGCCCGATATAGTAACAAAAATAGAGAGGGAGCGTTATTCGTATGACTACGAAACGGGAACTCTGACACATCTTGAAAACTGCGATCTTCTGATACTTGACGATCTCGGTACGGAGTATCCTACGGCATTTACAAAAAGCTGTGTGTATAATCTGGTGAACAAACGCTTACTTTTGCAAAAACCAACTATAATAAATACGAACCTTACAAAAAAAGAGATAAAGGGTTTGTATTCCGACAGACTAATATCAAGAATGTTGGGTGAGCAAGTGTATTTTAAATTTATAGGTAAAGATATAAGAGTGAAAAAGGGAAGAACAGGACAATAAACGGTATATTATTTGATATGTTTATCCTGTAACGGTTAAATTAACAATCCTTTTTTCAAAATTTTATAGTAATTTAATAATTTTTGTGTTATAATCTATATTGTGAAAGTCTATCCGCAGGAGAACGTGCTTGTTTTTCTGCGGAATGTTATAATTTTTACGGAGGGGATAAATTGAACGGTTTCTTAGCTTTTGCATTTGATCTGGCTGTTGTGATACTGCGTATAGCCGTACCTGTGTTAGCCGTGCTGATACTGATAAAGCTGTATGTTTCTTTAAGACATAACAGACGTGATGAAAGACCTCTGATAATGCTGTATGACGAGGACGAGAGAAAGGCTGTTCCTGTGCTGTATTGGGAGAACTCTATCGGCAGGAGCAAAAGCTGTGACATATACCTTGCCGACGCTACCGTATCAAGAGAACACGCTGTTCTTATGAGAAGAGATGACGGCTGGAGTATAAGTGACTCCGACTCAAAAGTAGGAGTGTATGTAAACGGAGAAAGAATTACCGAAAGAACAAATATCTACCTAAGCGACAAAATACGTATAGGTTCAACTAATCTTGTTGTAAAGCGTGCAGAGGAGTTTGAGGGCGCAACAAGACGCTCTTGGTTCTTTAAGCCAAACGGCAAGAAAAGCATAGGCCCAAAGAGTTTGTTAGTCTTGTTGACGATATTTTTTGTTATCATCTCTGCGGAAGCGTGTCTTAATAACGAGGCGCTTAAAACAGGCATTATTGATCTTATGCCGTTTACCTACGGACTTATAACGATAGGAATTATGTGGCTTACCTACATTATTACTGCTCTTGTATTTAAGAGAGTGAACTTTGAAATCGAAAGCCTTGCTTTTTTTCTTACGGGAGTGGGCGTAATGCTTTCCGTACACCAGTCCGAGAAACAGGCGATAGTACAGCTTGTTTCTGCTGTCTGCGGAATAATTCTTTTTGAGTTTTTGATAAAAATACTTGACGATCCCGACAGAGTTAGCTGCCTTACAAAATGGGTTTACGGTGCGTCCCTTGCGTTGCTTGCAATTAACCTTATTTTTGGACGTACTCAATATGGTGCGGCAAACTGGATCACCCTCCCCGGCGGAATTTCGGTTCAACCGTCTGAGGTTGTTAAGGTAGGCTTTATATTTGTAGGTGCGGCAGGACTTGATCAGCTCCAGACAAAGAAAAACCTGTTTGGATTTCTTGTGTTCTCCGCAATATGCGTAGGAGCTTTGGCGCTTATGGGCGACTTTGGTACAGCGCTTATCTTTTTTGCAACATATTTGATTATTTCGTTTATGCGTTCGGGCGACTTCAAGACGCTTTTCGTTGCGGTAGGTGCTGCAGTGTTTGCGTCTGTGATCGTACTGCGATTTAAACCGTACATCAGTGACAGATTTAATGCGTGGGGTCACGTTTTTGAAGAGCCATATGTGTGGGATACGGGTTTCCAGCAGGCGAGAACGCTCATTTACTGCGCAAGCGGCGGTGTTTTTGGAGTAGGAATAGGCAACGGTTTTTGCAAAACTTTATTTGCGTCCGAGAGCGATATAGTAATAGGTATTTTGTGTGAGGAAATGGGAATAATCGTTGCGGTTGTAATGGCTGTTGCGATAGGTGCGCTTGTGTTTTATGCAAGAGCGATAACTACAAGAAGCAGAAGTACATTTTATTCAATATCAGCTTGTTGTGCGGCAGGACTGCTTGTAATACAGCTTTCCCTTAACCTTTTCGGCGCAACAGATATTCTTCCGCTTACAGGTGTAACGTTTCCTTTTATAAGCGCAGGCGGCTCGAGTATGATCTCGTGTTGGGGACTGATGTCGTTTATAAAGGCGGCGGACGAAAGAACATACGCTGTAAGACGAGAGAGCCTTTTCAGTTCACGTGAGGAGTAACGGAATAGCGTTGTAAAGAAGGGAAGGAAATTATTGTATGAAAAAGGTACTTAACAGGTCTTTGATGAGCTGGTTTATTGCATTTGCATTTTTTATAGGATTGGGATATTTTGTAGTAAATCTTGTAATACATTCATCTGAGTGGGCGCAAAAGCCGATGAACGCTCATTTGTCGGTTACGGGACTTGCTCAGGCAGGAGATATTCTCGACAGAAACGGCGAAATTCTTGCGTCGAGTGATGAAAACGGCAACAGACAGTATCACTCCGATTACAGTACAAGGCTTGCTTTACTTCATGCGGTAGGCGATGACAGCGTAAACATTTCCACTGCGCTGCAAAGCGTTTACAGAACAGGCTTGACCGGATATAACTACTTGCTTGGATTGGGTTTACCGCAGTCTTTTCGCAGCAGCAGCGATATTACAACTACACTTGACGCAGAGTCCTGCGCAGCGGCGTATAATGCTATGGCGTCAAGAGAATATAACGGTGCGTGCGTTATCTATAATTATAAGACAGGTGAGATAATATGTGATGTAAGTACGCCAACATACGATCCTTATGACCCTGTTGAAATAATTGAGGGTGACGATACTTATGACGGAGTTTATCTCGATAACGCAGTAAGCTCGACATATCCTCCGGGTTCAACTTTTAAGATAGTTACAGCGGCAGCGGCAATAGAAACTATTCCCGGCGCTGAGGACAGACTTCTGTACTGTGACGGAGGAAAGATAATCGGCGGCGAGTATGTGACTTGTGTCGAGCCTCACGGCGAAATTAATATGAAAGAGGCTATGGCTGTTTCGTGCAACATATACTTTGCGGAGCTTGCAGTCGAGGTAGGTCCCGATGTAATGACGCAGTATGCCGAAAAGTTTGGCTATAATAAGGAATTTAAGGTTGACGCAAATACTCTTGCCATGTCACGTTATAATGTAAAAGGTGCGTCAACGTCATCTCTTGCATGGTCGGGTGTCGGACAATATACGGATATGGCAAATCCATTTCACCAGATGATGATAGCAGGCGCAATTGCAAACGGCGGTACACCTGTTGAACCGTATATGGTTGAAAATGTAACCTCACTCTTTGATTTTAATAAAATAATACCGGGTGCGCACGGTAAAAGCGGCACAAGAATGATAAATAGCTCTACCGCAAATACACTGGGCGATATGATGAGATATACTATAAGCGATCATTACGGTGACGCTATGTTCGGAGATCTTCACGTTGCTGCAAAGACAGGTACGGCAGAGGTTGCAGACGGAGAGGACGACGGCTGGATAATAGGATATGTTACAGACGATGACTGTCCGCTTGCGTTTGCTATATGTATAGAACATGGTGGTTTTGGTATACAGTCGGCAGGGTTTGTTGCGGGAGAGGTTTTGCCGGTTGCGGCGAATGCAGTTCGCTAAATTCCTATTATTGAATGTGATAAAGCCGTTTGATTTTAAAAAATTCGGTGTGCGTATATCAAGCGGCGTTGTCGGGAATAAAGAATGGAAAGTGTGATTTGATTGACTTACGAACAGGCTATGGAAAAAATAAATTCTCTCCTTGTTTTCGGGGTTAAGCCGGGACTTGACAGAATGAAAATGCTCCTGAACATTATGCACAATCCGCAGGATAAGCTAAAATATATTCATGTCGCAGGAACTAACGGAAAAGGTTCTGTCTGTAATATGACCGCAAGAATACTCACGGCACAAGGGTATAAAACAGGATTGTTTACATCTCCGCATATTACGGGTTTCGGAGAGCGTATGCAGATAGATTTTGTACAGATACCCGAAGAGGATATTATAGAAGAGGTGGAAAAGCTCTTTCCTTTGGTTGAGTTTCTGAAAAAATTCAATGTGATAATAACAGAGTTTGAATTTGTAACGGCAATGGCTTTTGATTGGTTTGCAAAAAACAAGTGCGATTATGTCGTTTTGGAAACAGGTCTTGGGGGACGATTTGACGCAACAAATGTCGTTCATGTAACCTTATGCAGTATCATTACATCTATATCTCTTGACCATACCGCAGTACTTGGAGATACTCTTGAAAAAATAGCATATGAAAAAAGCGGTATCATAAAAATGGGACGTGCTGTTGTTTATAATCCACAGGAGGAATGTGTAAATTCTGTTATAGAAAAAACGGCTGAGAAAAAAGGCTGCAAAGTTTTTATCCCACAAAAAGCCGAGCTTTTGTCCTCAAATCTGAGAGGCAGTATAGTAAGATACGGCGACAAAGAGATAATGCTGCCGCTTTTGGGAGAACATCAGATAAAAAATATCAGTTTGGTATTATGTGCAGTTGATGTTCTGAGAGGGCTTGATGTAGAGATAAGCGACGACGCAGTAAGAAGCGGTATACAATCTGTAAAGATACCTGCAAGGTTTGAGTGCATATCAGATGATCCGTTAGTTATTCTTGACGGCGCACATAATCCGGGAGGGTTAAAAGCGTTGGCAGGTTCGATAGACAGGTATTTGATAGATAAGAAAATTATCTGTATAATGGGTATGCTAAAGGATAAGGACAGCAAAACAGCGCTGGAATATCTCAAAGGAAAATTATACAAGGTAATAACAACACAGATAAATGATAATCCACGCAGACTTACGGCGGAGGAGCTTAAAAATATTGTGCAGGATTATTTTCCCGATATTACAGCTGAGGAAAATGTAGAAAATGCCGTAAAGAAAGCTATGGAGATTGCAGGTACAACAGAAAACAGCGCTGTGCTTATATGCGGCTCTCTTTATCTTGCTTCACAGGTAAGAGAGATTATTTGCAAAGGGGAGTGACTAAAATAAAAAAGGTAGATATTTTTACGGACGGAGCTTGTTCGGGAAATCCCGGTCCGGGCGGCTGGGGAGCAATACTGCGTTACGGTGAGAACGAAAAGGAGATTAGCGGGGGCGAAAAAGATACTACAAACAACCGTATGGAAATGACTGCGGTTATAGAGGCTTTGAAACTTCTGAAATTCCCCTGCGAGGTAACGCTTTATACAGATTCTCAGTATGTTTGCAACGGTATAAACAAGCGTTGGATAGATAACTGGCAAAGAAACGGCTGGAAAAATTCACAGCGGCAGCCTGTTGCAAATAAAGAGTTATGGGAAGAAATAATTGCACTGATGAAAATTCACAATGTAAAGTTTGTTTGGGTAAAGGGGCATGACGGTCACCCCGAGAACGAACGATGTGACAGACTTGCGGTTGAGCAGTCTGCAAAATTTAAATGAGGGTAAAATCACTCTTTACAGCAGTGGTTATCATTGTGTGTATGGTGCTCTGTACAGTATCGTCAAGTTCTGATACTGTTTGTACCATAGATGAATGTGAAGAGATAATGGGTATTTATAATTTTGGAGAAAATGATTTTGCGGTGCTTTACATAAGCGGCAGAACATATCATATTGCTGTTACAGACGGAGATAATGTTAATTTGTATGATACGGAAATGTCTGCCGATACAAACGCTGTATCCTATGTCGGAGAAAATTTGTTTTTCTTTGAAAATGTTATTGAGGAAGAAGTTCCTGCGGTAAAGATTTGCAGATACGATTGCAGATATAACACGAAAAATTATTCCGTACTGAATTCGGATATTAAAATTTTGCAAGGCTCGTGTGCTGTAAATAATAACGGAGATATTTATTTTATAGACGGCAGAGATGTCAAGGTTTACAGCGACTATAAGCTTGCAGATACAATAAATGTCCCGTCCGTACCGCTAACCCTTATACCGTCATACGGCGGAGAGGTTATTTATTGTATTACAGGCGGCGAAATTACTGCTTTTGCAGATAGAGAATATTATACATTACCTGTACAGTCGGATTATATTTATCCTTCACAGAACGGATTTTCTGATTGTTACGGTACAGTGTACAGCTTGGACGGAACTGTCCTTTGTGATAAATTCGACGGTACACACGGAAGTGTAGAAGCAAACGACTGCTATTTCGGTATAAGCGGCGGCAAACTGGTACAAATATATAATGAAAAGGAAACCGTACTTTGCGAAATGAGTTCAAGTGAGTATTTGTGTATGGGCAGCGACAGATTTATTTGTGTCGGTCAAAACGGAAGCACCGCAGAAATTTTGTTTATGAGTAATGAGCCTGTAAAAAGCGATGTGTTTTCCGACAGCGTTACAGACAGCGAGAGTAAGGAAAGTAAGGTCAATTTGGCAGGCTTTGATATAAACGGGGATATGCTTTGCGGAATAACTCCCGGAACAACGGTTGCTCAAATGAGGAAAATGCTTGATCCGAAAAATTGTACAGTGACATTTTATTCAAAGGACGGTACGGAGAAAAAGAGCGGCGTTATCGGGACAGGCTGTACGGTTGAGATAGAAGGCGACTATACGCAAAAATACACGCTGATTATTTACGGAGATATAAGCGGCGAGGGCAGTATAAACACGAGCGACAGAAGAGAAATGATGAAGTATCTTTTGTATAACGAAACTGCCGGGAAGGCAAAAAGAGAGGCCTCGGATTTAAACCATGACGGCATAATCGACTTAATAGACCTTACCGCTTTAAATAATTATATAAACGGAGAGGGAAGTATATCACAGTACCATAAAAATGACAAATAAATTACAAAACGACAAAATAAATCACATTAACAGGAATAATTTGAAATCTGTTTGAAAAAAATAATATTGATACTTTTTGTGTAATACGCTGTGCAAAACCAAAATAAATTATCAAAAATCTTGTGAAATAGTACATTGATAAAGATTGAAATATTTCAATAGGAATTATTCATAAAGATATTGTTACATTTTTGTTAAAAACATAGAAAACAACCCGATTTGAGTAATATCACCAAAGTCGGGTTGTTTTTTTGATAGAATTGAGATATAATATTTACTATGATAGTGGGGGAGTGTAGCTCCGTTCACTGTTATGAAATCAATTTGCTGTCTGTGTGCTATGTCAGAAGCTTTAAGGCAGCAGAAAATTTAAAGAAAGGATGGAAAATTTATGCATTTTAAAAACAAAAGCAAGGAGAGAGGCAAGGGATTGAGCAAGAGAGTTATATCTGTTGTTTTGTCCGTTCTTATGCTTATGTCGATTTTGTATGTTGGCAATGTTGCGACGGTAAAAGCAAGTGCAATTGCAGCAAACAGTGAAATCTATATTTGCTTTTATAAGAATAGTGATCCAGGTAATACGCTGAGAAAGTTTGCCGCAGATGACAATGAGAATAAATCAAATGCGGAACTCGGTGCATGGATATGGAATAATTCCGGCGGCACTGAATATAACAGACTCCAATGTGTAAATATTACATAGGTTCCTTTGATAATAACAATAAAGAAGATACAGCTGATCTTTCAGTAAGCGGTTGGTCTGCAGGAAAATGTTTTTATGTTAAATCTACTTCGGGAGAGAAATCCGGAAATACATACAAGGATGCGTATGTTGAAGTGGGTGATATTCCTGCTCTTGGTAAATCAACATCAACGATTACAGGCGGTAACGACTATTCTGCAGATATAGGATACATCAGCAATGGCGAGTACAAAGTTGACGATACTTACCTTTATCCCGTACAAGCAATGTTTTATGATTATCTGACCGACTATGAGCTTCAAAATGGCTGGAGATGTAACGATGATTATGAAACATCAAGAACATACCTTCACAGAATACCTTATATTCAGTGGAACGAGTATATTTCAAGCTTGACAGGCGGTGAGTGGGGTTCAGACGATACAAACAGTAACTGGCAGTATCCTTTGTATTTCGGTAACTTTACCACACCTTGGGAAGATTTTAGTGCTTTTCCGTATGGTACGTTGATTGACAAACATGTTTATCCAGCAGGCGTGTCAGGTCCTACCGGCTATTATAATTCAGATACACCGGGTCATTTAAGACATGAACACCAGATTTCTAACTATACAGGTAATTTAAAGCTGTATAACTTTAGTATTTATGCAAACGATTCAGAACCTATTGCCAAAAAGAATGGTACTAACGGTTATTCGGGCAGTGTACAGGGACTTGTAAAGAATACTCTTGTAAATAATCAGCTTTATATGACAACAAGAAGTACAGATCTTGTTTCTCCGTATTTCAGCCATGACAGTTCGGGCGGAAACCATAATTATATTAATACTGTAAGCACAAGCTTCCCCATGAGAATAAACAGTGCTAATAATGGCGGTATATTTAACGATAAAGCGACCACCTATACAACATACGAGTTTGACTCAAAGGGTAAGAACAGCGGCACAAGCGATAATATTTACTTTGACTATTCTAATGGCGTACCTCAAAAAATATACTATCAGCAGGCGAACGATGACAGCAGTATCGAAGTAACCGATGCGTACACTTCGCTTGGCGGAAACGATGGCGGCGACCACAGAGGATTTTTCCCATTTGATAACGGCGGTATCGGTCATGATTTCGGCTTCGGTATGAGACTTGACATTCCGTTTAACCTTACAGAGGATGGAAATGTAGTAAGCGTTGACAGTGACGGAATGTATCATAAGACTGAAATTCCTATGATGTTCGACTTTGAGGGTGACGATGACGTTTGGGTATTTGTTGATGGAAAGCTTGCTCTTGACCTTGGCGGTGACCATGGTAATACAAAAGGTCAGATCAACTTCTCACTTAACAAGAGTACTACCTCAGGTGTTTCTCCTCAAAGCGGTGCTCCTCTTACAGGTGCATTTGTACTTAAAGATACTCCAAAATACGGTGAAACAGAGTACAGCGGTACAGGCAGTGCAATAAGTCTTGCAGGAAATTTCTTCTCTTCCGATAGTTACAACTCAGCTGGAACTAAGTATAAAACTACAAAGCTTCATACTTTGACAGTATTCTACATGGAGAGAGGACTTGTTGAGAGTAACCTTAGAATGTCGTTCTCTATAAGCCCGATTTCAAACAAGCTTACAGTACAGAAAACGGTAAATATTGATGATGTAAATAAACAGCTTAAAGACTCTCTCGGAATTAGTGATGAAAACTTCTCGGTTAAGCTTGATCCTTACACAAAGAAAGGTACTAAAGTTGTATATAAGCTGAACGGATCTGGGACAACTACGGATTTACCGGGAAACAGTACCATAACTCTTAAAGATGGCGAATATGCAGAGTTTGAGAACCAGTTTGAAGTTGGTACAAATGTTGGTATTACCGAAACAATTAATACAGCGGATAAATACACCTATACAACAAGCTATACTTTAACAGACGAATATCGTAAAGAGTACGAAAACGGTTATTCACCAACAACGGGAACAGGCAAGGCTATACCGGAGTTTGAATATAAAACACAGTCCACCGACAATAATGCACCTACACTTTACAAAGCAGAGTTTATCAATAAGATAGATACTGCAAAGGTAACGGTATCAAAGGCATACAGTGGTACAAGCGGTGCGACATCGTTTACATACGGTGTAGTTGTAAAACTTCCGAATGGTACTGAGGTTACAATGAGCGACATTACGGTTGCAGTGGGCGGTTCTACCGAAATTAGCGGAATACCTAAGGGTTCAACCGTAACTCTTACCGAGAAAAATACTGATGATTATAATGTTAAGTATAAGATAAACAGCGGCTCTGAGAAAACCGGTACAGCTGCAATTATTAGTAACATTCAGGCTGATACAACGGTAGCATTTACAAACACCGATAAAACGAATACACCTGCAAAATACACTCCGGCAGCTAAAAAGTATATAAGCGGTACAGCAGCGGGAAGTGATAAGACATTCGACTTTACGATTACTCCGTGGAATGTTACAACCAATTCTTCTAACGGTGACGCTGTTACAAAGCACAATGTTGCAGAAACTATTACATTTGATGAATTGACATTCGATCAGATCGGTACATTCTGGTATAAGATAGAAGAGACTGCAAACTCTGATTACACGATAGACACAACGTCACCTTACAGTAATGCATATTATTTAAAGTGTGAAGTAACTCTCAGTAATCACGTGTTTAGCGTTACACCTACATATTATAAGAATGACAGATCAACGACTGTTCAACCTGCGAATGTAATCTTTAATAATATCCCTGTTGTAAGAAAAGGTTATCTCAAGGTAATCAAGAGAGGTTCTAACGGAGAGGAAGCAGATTTTACAGGTACACAGTTTACTGTATATGAGGTAACAGACAACAATAAAATGCCTGTTGCTAATGCCAAGAGTACAGTTCTCACGGTAACGAGAAGCACTGAATATAATGCTGATACTTCGGGTTATGAATCATATGTAGCCTCGGAGAAACTTGATTTAGGCTGGTATTATGTTGTTGAAACTAAATCGCCTAATGACTATGAACTCGCAGGCGAAGGACAATGGGTTCAAGTAACAGCAGATGATACAGCCACTTCACCTGCAGAGGTTACATTCACTAACAGAAAATCCACCGAACTCCCAACCACTGGCGGTATAGGTGTTGTAGTGTTTATTACAATTGGCGTGGTTCTTATAGGTGCGGCGATTATGTTGCTCAGACCTAAGAAAGAAGCAAAGAAGTAAAATATTTATTAGCTTGTATCTGACAGCAGGCGAGTAATTATTAAACATACTTTGCAAAGATATACAAAAATATAAAGAAAGGACAATATTTATGAAAACTAAAAGATTTTTAAGCGTACTTATCGCAGTATTGATGTTAGTATCATGTTTTGCAGTAAGTGCAAGCGCAGACGACAACGCAGCGATTAAGAAGACAACAGAAGATGTAAGTCTTACTATCGTTTTGACAAGCGGTACAGCTGCTAAGGATACAGCAGGTAAAACCGGCACTGAGGGTGTTCAAAAATCAGTTACAGGTACAGCTGTTCCGGGTGCAGTATTTGAACTCTATCTTCAGGACGCTGACGGCAATGACGCAGCAACAGTAACAGCAACAGGTACTACCGGTACTGACGGTAAGGTAACATTTACAAAAACAGGTACAGATAATGCAGGTACTAAACTTGCACAGGGCAGATATACTGTAAAGAATCCAACAAAGGGTGCAGGTCAGAGTGCTAATGTAGCAGATTTTGAAGTTGACCTTCCGATGACTGACAAAGATGATACAGGTTTCCTTTACAATGTTTATGTATATCCGAAAATTCCTGTTGATAACACAACTCCTACTGTAACAAAGCAGGTTGCTAAGGCAGCTTCAGGCAACTTCGGTCAGTCAACAGACGAGTATACACTCAACAGCGGTTTCTCGACTTGGAAGATTACATCTGATAATCTCCCGACAACAATTAAGTCATATAAGACTTACACATTTACAGATGTAATCGATGAAAGACTTACTCCCGAGGAAACAAGTGTTGCAGTTTATTACTATCCTGCAACAGGCACGCCTGCTGCAATGACAGCTACAACAGACTACACAGCTACATGGTCAAAAGTAGCAGACAAATATGACAAGCTTGTAGTTAAACTTACAGAAACAGGTATTGGTAAGCTTGAAGCAGGCAAGAGCGTATATGTTACATATAAAACAACAATCGATACAGAAAAAGCAGGTTCGGTAGCACAGATCATTGGTAACCACGTAATTCTTGATTATAAGAACTCAGCAGATGTAACAGGCAAGGTTGACAATACACCTAACAGAACAGATGATGATAACTTTAAGCCTGATGATCCGACAGATTGGCCTGAACAGACAGTTCCTAATCCGAACTATGATCCTACAAAGCCGGACGATCATGATACAAATCCTCCTACAATAACAATCAAAACTCCTTCTAACCCCGGTGATACAATAGGTACAGACGATCCTTATGTATGGACAGGTAAGATTGAGGGTCTCAAGACAAACAACGCTGCTACTCCCGCCCCTCTTTCAGGCGCAAAGTTTACACTCTACACAGAGCCTACTTGCACAACAAAGGCAGCAGGCACAGCAGAAGTTACAACAGGTGATGACGGTACATTCTCTTTTGTAGGTCTTGAAGCAGGTACATACTACCTCCTCGAAACAAAAGCTCCTGATGGTTATGAGCTTAACGGTACAGCTACAAAGATCGAGATCGTTAGTCCCCTTACAACAGGTCAGACAGCTACAAAGGCTCCTGCAGTAAGCGTTACAATCAAGAACATTCCTTCAACAAAACTCCCTGTAACAGGTGGTATGGGTGTTGGTATGTTTGCACTTATCGGTGCGGCTCTCGCACTTGCAGGCGTAGTATTTATGAAGAAGACAGGTAAGTCTGAGGCTTGATGATTATAGTATTTCAAAATACTTAATGAAAAGGACAATGTTCTATGAAAATTAAAAAATTTCTAAGTGTCCTTTTAATAGCTATGGTTGCGGTCGGAGTATTTATGCTCCCCGCATCTGCGGCTGTAAAAGACACAACAAGGGACGTTAGCCTTACAATTTATGCATTGGAAGCAAAAGACGGCAGCGAGGTTACAGTTGACGTCAATGTAACAGGCGAGAAAGCCACTCTTGCAGATGTTAAGCCTATTGAAGGCGCTGTGTTTGCACTCTATAAGGTAGATGAGGGTGAAACATCTACTTCTGTTCCAAAGGACGTTACTCCTCTGAAAACAGACCCCACAGGAAACGACGGTTCTGTCAAGATAGTTATTTCGGCAGATCAGCAGGGACGTTATCTCGTGGTTGAGGATACAGCTCCCGAGGGTACAATCGGAAAAACAATTCCGTTTCTTGTAGATCTTCCTTTGACAAATCCCGATGGTACAGATTTCCTTTATGATGTGTTTGCGTATCCAAAGCAGCCTGTAAAGGAAACTCCTACCGATCTTCCCGATCCAAAGGTATCAAAGCTTGTATCGGGCGACGAGGGAAAGACTTGGGGAGAAGAGGCAAACATCGAGGCATTTAGCGGTAAGAGAGCCTACTGGAAAGTTACAGGTGAAATTCCCGCTACCGTTGGTGAATTTGATATTTACGAGATAGGCGATATTCTTGACAACAGACTTATTCCCCCGGCTGATACGGAGGTAAAAGCAAGTATTGACGGTACTCAGCTTCCCGAAAATTCTTATACTGTTACAGTGAGCGGTCAAAAAATTACGATTAATTTTGATGTAAAAACACTTGCTCTTTATAAGAATAAAAAGGTAGATGTTATTTTCCCGACTGCAATTGATTTAAAAGCAAAGAATGCTATCGGTGTTAAAATTGAAAATATAGCTACTCTTACATTCTCTAAACTCAGCGGTGGGTCGAATTACGGTGACACTGACAGTGATACCGATACAGAGCCTAAAAATCCCGATACAGATACCGATAATGAACCAAACACTGATACAGATGTTAAAAAGACAAAATCCACTATTTCTACTAACATCGTAAGAGTTTGGACAGGTTCGATAGAGGGTTTTAAGCACGATAAGGATAATAAGCCGATAAGCGGTGCGGAGTTTACTCTTTACAGCGATAAGGATTGCAAGACCTCCGTAGGTAAATCTACTTCCGATAAAAATGGTGTATTTACCTTTACAGGATTATTGGACGGCACTTATTATATGAAAGAAACTAAAACTCCCGACGGCTATCAGGAAAACAACACTGTTATAGAAATAAAGATAGACGGCAAGACTGAACCTGTTAAGAAAATCGATGTACTTAATATACCGAAGTCAAACCTTCCGCTCACAGGCGGTGCAGGTACAGTGGGTATTTCGCTTATAGGTATAGGAATAGCGCTTGCAGGTGTTATAATAGTTATTGTGACACTTAAGGCATATAAAAAATCAAGATATGCTCTTGCATAAGTTTATGGTAAATGTCTTGAATTAAATTAAGGAACGATCAATTTTGGTCGTTCCTTTTTTTAATTATGAATTATTCTATAAATACAGCCCATACTAACTGTATATATAATAGAAAGGACAGATAGTATGGTTTGTAAAAATTGTAAAGCATACAACGATAACAGGGCAAATTTTTGCTGTAAGTGCGGAGGGGAACTTTATCACAGCACAATGGTTACTTCCCCTGTAACAGATAGGGTAACGGCGTACAGTATCCCGACAATGGGTGTAAGAGCTTTTTCGGGAATGGGCAACGGTTATCTGCAAAGCGCCATGCAGAATGTAGCGTCAAGCGGTTATCCGAACTCCGACACGTATCACACATACCCGACAGGTGCAGATGTATATATGAAAAATAATGGGAAGTGGATTTGCCCCGACTGCGGAGAGGAGAACGATTCTTCAAAGATTTTTTGTACAAGCTGCGGAAAATACAGATAGTATTAATTTTATTGACGTAAATAAATCAGTACACAGTTCCCACTATGATTTACTTTATCTCCTATCCAAGGGTCAATGTTAGTAAATGAGCAAAGCATTTTGTTATTCTTATAAACAGTATAATTTTCATTATATATAGAGTTATAAATAGTATATTCTCTAACTGCGTATTCGTATTCTTCAGTTTCCTTATTATATCGAATTACCGAAGATTCGCTTGATTTTTCTAACAATAAATCTTCCACCGCAATTACTTCCATATCTTGCGGCATTAATTTCTCTATTAAGGAAACACCTCCAAAATCTACTTTTTTTACAGTAGGAATCATTTATCGCATAAGCATACCAGCCCGAATTATCTTCGCCGAATATGGTGTGGCTATCATAATCGTAGTAAAACGCTATGAGAATATCGCTGTTGTGAATGTAGTAATATTCCCTGATAAAAACAGAGAAAAACATAATCAGCGGTATTGCAATTATTATGGCGGCAAGCCTCCCGAAATAACTATTTTTGGGAGCTTCGGGAGTGCTTTCGTCTTGGAGTTTTTTGTTACAGCCACTTATTGTGATTGAGTATATGAATGCCGCAATTATGTTCGGGATAAGTATTTTTTGAGAAATATGCATAGAAAAATAATAGTACATCTTAAACACGTACACATAGATCAAACCTTCTTTTTGTATAAAAATATAGTGTAATTTTACACTAAAAGTGTAAAAACATCAATTGTAATAATGCTAAAAAATCTGTTAAAGAACTTGTGCAAGCTGCTGTTTAATGTAAAAGGAAAAAGCCGCTCTTGAAATAGGGCGGCTTAAAATAGTTATTTGAACATATAGTTTACAGTATCAAGCATATCGCTCATAGAATGAATAGCTTTGTTTGCTTTCTTTTTAAGCTGATGTTTTTTTGTAGGAATTTTCTTGCTTAAATACCCTGCAAGCAATCCTGCGGCAATCCCCGTGGAGATACCTGTTATACTTGATTTGTTATCCTTGGCCATTTGAATTATCCTCCTTTTTATTATTTGTATAATTACAGCATATCGAATTAGCTGAGAAAATTTCAAAGTCATTTTTATCACCGTAATTATTATAAGCGTTTAATAAAGAATAATGTGTGAATAATAATGTAAGGGAGAAAAGCAGGATTTTCCCGAAAACTCTTGTATATTTCAAAAATTTGGAATATAATCATATAGAATGAGCAAAACAGGAGGCTATATATAATGAAAACACTGAACATCGTGCTTGTGGAACCCGAAATACCGCAAAATACCGGCAACATAGCAAGAACCTGTGCCGTAACGGGTGCAAGACTTCATCTGATAGAGCCGTTGGGATTTAAGATAGACGATAAAAAGCTTAAACACGCAGGTCTTGATTACTGGCAGTATCTCGACATTACAATATATAAAAACTTGCGGGATTTTTTCAAGAGAAATCATGGTAAGTATTTCTTTTTTTCAACTAAAGCTCAACATATCTTTACTAAAGTTGAATATCCCGATAACGCGTACTTATTTTTCGGAAAGGAAAGCAGGGGACTTCCCGAAAAGCTGCTATTTGATAACCCCGATACTACAGTGAGAATTCCTATGATGGACGAGGCGAGAAGTCTTAATCTCTCAAACTCCGTTGCAATTGCCGCATATGAGGTGTTAAGACAGTGGGATTACCCCGAATTATTATGCTCAGGCGAATTGAGAGAGTTTAAGTGGAGTGACCATAACAATATTTTTTAAAGTAGTATCTCACAAAAAATTCGCAAATTAATTTACACAATAACGAAAATCATATTGAAAAATATGCCAAAACAGGTTATAATATATATGTATTGTAATTGTACAAGATATTCTATATAAAGGAGATTTTTGAAATGAGCGCATTAAACAAAAGAACAGTTGAGGATATTGATGTAGCAGGCAAGAGAGTTCTCGTTCGCTGCGACTTCAATGTTCCGCTCAAGGACGGCGTGATCACTAACGATAACAGAATTACTGCTGCCCTCCCCACAATCAAGAAACTTATAGAAAACGGCGGCAAGGTTATCCTTTGCTCACACTTGGGTAAGCCGAAGAACGGCCCTGAGGAGAAGTTCTCTCTTGCTCCCGTAGCAGTAAGACTTTCAGAACTCCTCGGCAAAGAGGTAGTTTTTGCAGATGATGATACAGTTGTAGGTGAAAAGGCTAAGGCTGCTGTTGCTGCTATGAATGACGGCGATGTTGTTCTTCTCCAGAACACACGTTTCAGAAAGGAAGAAACAAAGAACTTGGAGCCTTTCTCAGAGGAGCTTGCTTCTCTTGCAGATGTATTCGTAATGGACGCTTTCGGTTCTGCGCATAGAGCACACTGCTCAACAGCAGGTGTTACAGATCACATCAAGGATACAGCAGTAGGTTACCTTATGCAGAAGGAAATCAACTACCTCGGTAATGCTGTTGAAGTTCCCGAAAGACCGTTTGTTGCTATTCTCGGCGGCGCTAAGGTTGCAGACAAGCTCAATGTTATTTCTAACCTTCTTGAAAAGTGCGATACACTTATCATAGGCGGCGGTATGTCTTACACATTCCTCAAGGCTCAGGGCAACGAGGTTGGAAAGTCACTCGTAGATGACGAAAAGCTTGACTACTGCAAGGAAATGATCGCTAAGGCTGAGAAACTCGGCAAGAAGCTTTTACTCCCTGTTGATACAGTAGTAGCAGCTGAGTTCCCAAACCCAATCGACGCTGAGATCGCAGTTGATACAGTAGCAGTTGATGCTATTCCTGCAGATCAGATGGGTCTTGATATCGGTGAAAAGACACAGGCTATTTTTGCAGAGGCAGTAAAGACAGCTAAGACAGTAGTTTGGAACGGACCTATGGGCGTTTTCGAGAACCCTGTACTTGCTAAGGGTACGATCGCAGTTGCACAGGCACTTGCTGAAACAGACGCTACAACTATTATCGGCGGCGGCGACAGTGCAGCAGCTGTAATTCAGTTGGGCTTTGCAGATAAGATGAGCCACATCTCAACAGGCGGCGGCGCTTCACTTGAATATCTTGAGGGTAAGGTGCTTCCGGGTATTGCAGTAATCGCTGATAAGTAATTTGTAATATTGATAACAGCAGGGCGGAGTTTTTGGGAGGCACTCAGTCTTTAAGACGTGATTTTTAGGTGACTTCTTTAAATCCGCCTTGTTTTTTAGAATAGTATTAATATAGAAAGGAAGTTATTACAATGAACAAGACACTTAGAAAAGCAGTTATCGCAGGTAACTGGAAAATGAATAAAACTCCGAGCGAGGCAAAGGCTCTCTTAAATGAGATCGTTCCTTTAGTTGCAGACGCAGATTGTGAAGTTATCGCTTGCGTACCGTATGTAGATCTTGCTGTTGCAGTAGAGGCTGTAAAAGGTACAAATATAAAGATAGGTGCTGAGAATGCTCACTGGGAGCAGAGCGGTGCTTTTACAGGCGAGATCTCAACAGGTATGCTCAAGGAAGTTGGCGTAGAATATGTGGTTCTCGGTCACAGCGAGAGAAGACAGTACTTCGGCGAAACAGACGAAACTGTAAACAAGAGAACTAAGGCTGTACTTAAAGCAGGTTTAAAGCCTATCGTTTGTGTTGGCGAGCTTCTTTGGGAGCGTGAGTGCAATATTACAGAGGAAGTTATCGCAAGACAGATCAAGCTTGATCTCTTTGACGTATCTGCTGAGGACGTAAAGAATGTTATTATAGCATACGAACCTGTATGGGCAATCGGCACAGGCAGAACAGCTACCGATGATCAGGCAGAAGAGGTTTGTGCATTTATTCGTGCAGAAATTGCAAAGCTTTACGGTCAAGAGATTGCAGACGGTATGACAATTCAGTACGGCGGTTCTATGAATGACGGCAATGCAGCTGCTCTTCTCTCAAAGGAGAATGTTGACGGCGGTCTTATTGGCGGTGCTTCACTTGTAGCTGCGAAGTTTGCTGCTATCGTTAAGGCTGCAAGCGTATAATTTACAGGAGCTGTATATTATGAAAAAACCTATCATATTAATAATAATGGACGGCTACGGTATCGCTCCTCCCGAGGGTAATGCCATAGCAGCCGCAAATAAGCCTCATCTTGACAAACTTTTCTCAGAAAATCCCATTACTCAGATCGGTGCTTCCGGTATGGACGTTGGTCTGCCGGACGGACAGATGGGTAACAGCGAAGTTGGTCACACAAATATGGGTGCAGGACGAGTAGTTTATCAGGAGCTTACAAGAATTACAAAGTCAATAGCAGACGGAGATTTCTTTGAGAACGAGACACTTTTAGAGGCTGTTGAAAATTGCAAGAAAAATAATTCCGCACTTCATCTTATGGGACTTGTGTCGGACGGCGGTGTTCACAGCCATAATACACATTTGTACGGCCTTTTGGAGCTTGCTAAGAAAAATGGACTTGAAAAGGTGTATATCCACGCTCTCCTTGACGGAAGAGATGTTCCCCCGTCAAGTGCAAGAGATTATGTAGCCGAACTTGTTGAAAAAACAAAAGAAATTGGCGTAGGTAAGGTTGCAACAGTTGCAGGAAGATACTACGCTATGGATAGAGATAATAATTTTGACAGAGTTGAAAAGGCATACGCCGCTATGGTTTACGGCGAGGGCGTACAGACTGATGATCCTGTCAAAGCAATAGAGGAATCGTATGCAAACGGTGTTACAGATGAATTTGTAGTTCCGACCGTTGCTGACAAGAACGGTACAGTAAAGGCTAATGACTCACTTATATTCTTTAACTTCCGCCCCGACAGAGCAAGAGAGATTACGAGAACATTTGTAGATCCGGACTTTAAGGGCTTTGAAAGAAGAAACGGAATGTTTCCTGTAAAGTATGTATGCTTTACACAGTATGACGCTACAATGCCGAATGTATCTATCGCATTTAAGCCGCAGTCGCTTGCTAATACTTTGGGTGAGTATATGTCGTCACTCGGTAAAACACAGCTTAGAATTGCAGAAACAGAGAAGTATGCTCATGTAACCTTCTTCTTTAACGGCGGTGTTGAAAAGGTTTATGAAGGTGAGGACAGAATACTTGTTAATTCTCCAAAGGTAGCAACATATGATTTGCAGCCCGAAATGAGTGCTTATGAAGTAACAGATAAGTGCGTTGCAGCTATCGAGAGCGGTAAATATGATATGATTATACTCAATTTTGCCAACTGTGACATGGTAGGTCATACAGGCGTATTTGAGGCGGCTGTAAAGGCTGTTGAGGCTGTTGACGAGTGTGTAGGCAGAGTTACAGACGCAATAGCTAAAATGGGCGGCGTATCTCTTATTACAGCCGATCACGGAAACGCTGATAAGATGTTTGACGAGAACGGTGCACCGTTTACCGCTCATACAACAAATCCCGTACCTTTCTGTGTAGTAGGTTATCCATGCGAGCTTAGGGAGGGCGGCAGACTTGCCGATATAGCTCCGACAATGCTTAAGATAATGGATATTCCTCAGCCCGCTGAAATGAACGGTACAAGCATTATAAAGTAATAAACTATATATAAAAAAAACAGGTGCAGCTTTGTATTGAAGCTGTGCCTGTTTTTAAAAAATTACAAAAAGGTAAACAAGCGTTAATTTAAGGCCATTGGTAACACTAAAATGTTTAAAAATGTTAAAAAGCAATAAAAAATCAATTAAAATTCGTATGATCACACAAATAAGATTACATATTTATGCTCACAGAGATAAATAATTGTAAAAATGCTGTTAATGATGCACGAAAATCAGCATGATACAACTATATATATTGTTGATAAAATAGAATTTTAAAGATGGTTTGGTAATTACTTAAATAGTACAAAGCAAAAACAAATGTTAAAATATTGTAAAAATTTACAAAGAGAAAAAAATCAAGACAAATTTAAGATGTATAATAGTAACAAATAATAAAACTAAAATAAATATATATATATGCAATAAGCATAATCAATTTTTTTTAGATTGACAAAATAGCTATAAAACCATCAAAAGCTACGTCGAAATCACCAAAAAGCTGTTATAAGAAATTTCTAAATTGTAAGAAACGTATATTTGAATATTTTGTAAAAATGTTCTATTGCATTTCATATCAAGGTGTGGTAAAATGTTTTCATAACAAAAAAGTGCATGCATTTTGTTATGAGATCAGTCAAACTCAAGTGTCTGCAAAGAAAACAATCGATGTACCGATTTTGCAGACAAGACAAAAGAAGGAGGAAAATAAATTATGAACACATCTAAAAGTTCATACAAGCGTCTCATGAGCTTGGTTCTCTCCATGCTTATGATCGTGGCAATGCTTTCTGTATCTGCTGATGCTGTTAACAAGTACATCTATGTAAATGGTGAGCTTGCTGAGAACAACGCAGAGTACAATGAAAATGTAACAGTTGCAATTAAGGGCATTGACCTTGATACAGTTACTGTTAAGGTAAACGGTGAGAAAGTTTCACTTGCTGAAGATGGTACTTTTGGTATCACTGTTGCAGAGGGTGTAGTTGAAGAAGAGACTGCAGACCCTGAGAAAACTGACACACCTGATACAGCTGACACAGCTGATACAGCAGACAACAGCAGCAAGACACCTGCAGCATCAGGTGCAAACGCTGATGATACAACAGCTGCTGACGACGGCAAATATGATATCGTTGTTTACGATGAGGCAGATAACAATGTTTCTGCTGTAACAATTTTTGTTAAGGAGAAGGACGAGTCACCTGATCCTGACCAGTCACCTGATCCTGAGAAGCCAACTCCAGATCCTGAGAAGCCAACACCAGATCCTGAGAAGCCAACACCAGATCCTGAGAAGCCTACACCAGATCCTGAGAAGCCAACTCCAGATCCTGAGAAGCCAACTCCAGATCCTGAGAAGCCAACACCAGATCCTGAGAAGCCAACACCAGATCCTGAGAAGCCTACACCAGATCCTGAGAAGCCTACACCAGATCCGCTCAAGCCTTTCTACGGTGATGTAAACCTCGATGGTAAGGTAACAGCTAAGGACTCACTCCTCGCTCAGAGATATGCTATTAAGCTTGAGAAGCTCAATGATCAGCAGCTCCTTAACGGTGATGTAAACGGCGACGGCAAGGTAACAGCTGCAGACGCTTTTCTCATTCTCCGTCATGCTGTAAAGATCATCAACACATTCCCTGTTGAGGCAAAATAATATAGCATAAGCTAATTACGGTTAAGCAATATTTGCATGCTATCGCTTGACTACATATTATGGACAGTCGAAAGGCTGTCCGTTTTTGTTTTACAAAAAATTTATAATATATTATTTTTAGCGTTACGAATATGAGATACAATAATAAATAGGAGGGGATCGTCTTGGAGAATAAGCTGATAAAAAAAGAAGATACGCTGTACGAATTTCTAAAGAAAGAAACAAGACCTATTATTATATACGGAATGGGCAACGGTGCGGATAAGATACTCGACATATGCGAAAGAAAGTCTATTAAAATATCGGGAATTTTCGCAAGCGATGAATTTGTTAGAGGACACAGCTTCAGAGGGTATAAAGTAAAAACATACGCCGAGATAAACCGGGAGTATCCCGATGCGGTTATATTTCTTGCGTTTGCTGTGTTTAAAGATGATCTTATGCAGAAGATAGAAACAATAGCGTTGGAACATACTTTGCTTGTGCCCGATGTGCCGCTTTTCGGAAAGGGATTGTTTGACTTTGAATTTGTAACGGTAAATATTGATAATATAAAACGAGCATACGATTTGTTTGCAGACAAAAAGTCAAGGAGTGTTTATCTTGACGTTATCAATTTCAGGCTAAGCGGTGATCCGAAAATTCTCAGACGCTGTGAAACAGACCGTACAGAACTGTTTGAGAATATTTTAAAGCTTGGCATAAGTGAGGATTATCTCGACTTGGGTGCGTATGACGGAGATACTATTGCCGAGTTTTTAAACTTTACAAACGGAAATTACTCCTCTGTTACCGCTTTTGAGCCTGATAAGAAAAATATGAAAAAGCTCACAAAACAGTTTGGCGGTTTAGAGAGGTGTACTTTGTATCCGTATGCCTCTTGGGAAAAGGATTGTACAATGAATTTCAGCGGTACGGGTGGACGAATGTCCTGCTTTGACGAAAACGGAACACAGACAGACGCAAAAGCCGTAGATAGTCTGAACAGAAAATTTACATATATAAAAATGGACGTTGAGGGTGCTGAGTACGAAACTTTATCGGGTATGCGAAACACTATCGCAAAGTATAAACCGAAACTTGCAGTGTCCGCTTATCACAGAGTAGGAGATATATTTACACTTCCTTTGTATATCTCGCAGTTAAACCCCGATTATAAAATATACATTCGTCATCATAAATATCTCCCTTCATGGGAAACTAATATATATGCTGTGTAGCTTACGTTCTGTAATCTTCGAGCGCCCTTGACAATGCGCGAGAA
>CACWKD010000040.1 GCA_902761345.1 uncultured Ruminococcus sp.
GGCTTCTATCGACACAACAACATACAACTCAAAGATGGCTAAGTCAGCTACAGTATCAGACGTATTCGCTGAGCAGGATCTTGACCTTAAAATCCTTGATGACAGAACAATCGGTGGTTCACACTATCGTATCGTATGGACAGGTTCAGCTTGCAGTGTAGCTTCGAATTCAGGTGCTGCTGTTACAGTTTCTAATCCTAATATGATAATATCTGGTACCACAAAGATCACAGAGCTCTCTAAAATGTAATTTGTAAAAGTACGATAATTACTCATAGAAATATCTTACAGGCCGGGATTTATTCTCGGCTTGTTTTTTTGTGTAAATAATCTTTTGTCCTTATTATTCCCCATAATTTACACTTAATTCAAAACAAAATTTTAAAGTCATATCTTTTCTAAAATCTCCCAAAATAATTACGGCAGTACATTCAACGCACCGCCGTAATTATTTTTATTTACTTTGCATTTTTAATAAATCCAAAATTATCCTTTATATAAATTACTCCCGATATTACTGTAAGCAATGCAGAGAGCCATAATATCGACTGCTGAATTATTGTCCATACAAATACAGCATTATCGCCAAGCTGTGTAAAATCGGTTACGACACCATACAGCAAAACAACAATTATTGCGATCATCTGGCTTACAGTTTTTGCCTTGCCCCAGATATTCGCAGCTACTACTTTACCGTTTTCAGCAGCTACAAGTCGTATTGACGTTACTGTAAATTCTCTGAACAGCACTATAATAACAAACACCGAGCTTACAATATCAAGCTCCACAAAACACGCAAACGCAGATATTACAAGTATCTTGTCGGCAAGCGGATCGGCGAATTTTCCGAAATCCGTCACCATATTGTATTTTCGTGCGATCTTTCCGTCAAGCATATCTGTAATTGACGCAACCGCAAAAATCACAAGAGCTATTATATAATGATACGGTATAGAAGAAATCAGCAGCGCCGCCACAAAAAACGGTACAAGGATAATTCTCATAAGTGTTAATTTGTTTGGTAAGTTCAATAGTAGTCCCCCTATCAATAAACCATTTCCCCAATAGGGTCACAGTCAAGGAAATCAGTTACTTTCACTTTTATAATATCACCCTGAACAGGCTTTTTGCCGGATACGGTAAAGAACACCTTTCCGTCAACTTCGGGAGCGTCTGCCTTACTTCTGCCAAAATAGCACTCAGCATACCTGTCAAAGCCCTCAACAACAACTTCGATCTCGGTATCAAGCAGTTTTTCGCAGTTCTTCTGCATAATGATCTGCTGATTATCCATAAGTATCTCTGCACGGCGTTCCTTTACGTCCTCGTCTATCTGTTCGGGCAAACGTGCCGCAGGAGTATCTTCCTCCTGTGAGTATGGGAAACAGCCCATTCTTTCAAACTTGATCTCGTTTGCAAACTCACAAAGCTCCTCAAACTGCTCTTCTGTTTCTCCGGGGAAGCCTGTTATAAAGGTAGTTCTGAGAGTAAGGTTTGGTATTCTCTCCCTCAGCTTTTTTATAAGCGAGGTAAGCTGCTCACGATTGCCCTTTCTGCCCATACGCTTTAAAACATCACCGTTACAGTGCTGGAGAGGCATATCAATATATTTGAGCAGTTTGTCTTCTTGCGCAAAAACATCAATCAGTTCATCTGTAATACATTCGGGGTAACAATACAGAACTCTTACCCACTCTATGCCCTCTACCTTACATACTCGTCTAAGCAGTTCTGCAAGCTTATATTCTCCGTACAAGTCAACACCGTATTTTGTAGTATCCTGCGCGATAACAATAAGCTCCTTTACTCCTTTTTTTGCAAGTGTTTCAGCCTCGGCGACAATGTTATCTATTTCTCTTGAACGGTATTTACCTCTTATCATAGGAATAGCGCAGTATGTACAGTGATTATCGCAGCCCTCGGCAATTTTGAGGTAAGCATAGTAGTACGCTGTACTCTGTATTCTGCCGCCCTCTAAAGGCAAATTGCACTTATCGGGAAACACCTCTACACGGTTTTTATCAAGAACCTTTTTAACAATATCCGCTATTTGTTCGTTAGCGCCTATACCGACTACTGCGTCTATCTCGTAGAGTTCTTTCATCATCTGCTCTTTATATCTCTCGGCAAGACAGCCTGTTGCTATTATAGCCTTTATCTTACCCTCCTTTTTGAGAGCGGCAAGCTCCAGTATTTCATCTATACTTTCCTGCTTTGCACTCTCTATAAATCCGCAGGTATTAATTATTGCTACATCAGCCATAGCCGCCTCTTCTACAAGCTTATAGCCTGCGTTTTTCAGTGTTGAAAGCATCATTTCCGCATCAACACGGTTTTTCGCACAGCCTAAGCTTACCATTCCAACAGTGTTCGGCATTATTCTTCCTCCTAAACAAAAGCTTATCCTATTATTCAAATTCCTCTAAGGCAGACTTTATATCTCCCCAATTGTAACCGAGCCTTTGCAAAGCCGCTATGGTTCTTCGTCTGTCCTTTTCATCGTCAAGCTTGTCGGCATACTTTCTGTCAATAAGCTCAACAAGCTGTTCTACGGGGTCTATATCAAATTCGTCCGCTATCTCCTCGCACAGATCCTTGTCAATGCCTTTTTCCATAAGCTTATATACAACGCCCCTGTAAGACAGCTTTTTCAGATAAAACAAATCATGCGCAAGCCGCCTTGCATATTTTTCGTCATCTATAAGCCCCAACTCTTCCATACGCTCACAGACTTCTTCGGCTGTATCCTCAGATACGTCCTTTCTCAGCTTATCAAAAAGCTGTACTCTTGAGTAATCCTTTCCCGACAACAGCCAAAGCGCTTTTTCCTTTGCGCGTCTGTACTCGCATTTTTCTATAAGTTCCTGAAAATCTTCATCGTCTATCTCCATACCGACAGAAATGCCGTTTTCCCGTAAAGCGCGAGTATCGAGAGATACGGCATACTCCCCGTCAATATAAAGCCTGCTCAACCCTTTTCTTGCGGACTGTATATCTGTTATAGTCATTACATTTTAATATCGAGCATAAGATCGTCTAAATTCTCCGATGCTCCTGCGCTTGCTGCGTTATCGTTATCGTTATCGTTATCGCTGTCGTCATCATCGCTTGAAACATCAACCGTACCCTCGGTGATCTCCTCTTCGTACTCCTCCTCGGATAAGTTCTCGTCCTCAGCCTCTGCCTCAGCTTCCTCGATAGCCTGCTTTTTGGACTTGCCCTTTGCAGCCTTGCTCTTTGATTTGATAGGAGCAAGCTTATCGACATTCGCCATGATCTTTTCTTCTATTTCCTTTGCAAGTTCGGGATCATTCTTAAACAGTTCCTTTACCTTATCTCTGCCCTGCGCAAGACGTTTTTCTCCGTAGCTAAACCATGCGCCCGACTTTTTGATAACATCGGCACGAACACCGAGGTCAACTATCTCGCCCTCTTTGGAAATACCCTTGCCGTACATTATGTCAAACTCTGCTTCCTTAAACGGCGGAGCCAACTTATTTTTAGCAACCTTTACTTTAGTATGAGTTCCTATTACCTCTCCGTTGACCTTAATAGCATCGCCCTTGCGTATATCAAGACGTACAGACGAATAGAATTTGAGCGCTCTTCCTCCCGGTGTTATCTCGGGACTGCCAAACATAACTCCAACCTTTTCTCTGAGCTGGTTAATAAAGATAGCCACACAGTTACTCTTTGAGATAGCGCCCGTAAGCTTACGCAAAGCCTGTGACATAAGTCTTGCCTGCAAGCCAACGTGCGAGTCGCCCATTTCGCCCTCTATTTCTGCCTTAGGAACAAGCGCCGCAACAGAGTCTACAACAATAGCGTCAACTGCGCCCGAACGAACTAAAGCTTCTGTAATTTCAAGAGCCTGCTCGCCTGTATCGGGCTGAGATACGAGAAGTGAGTCAACATCTACTCCGAGCGCCTGCGCATACACAGGGTCAAGAGCGTGTTCAACATCTATAAAAGCAACCGTACCGCCCTGTTTCTGCGCCTCTGCTATACAATGGAGAGAAAGCGTAGTTTTACCGGAGCTTTCGGGGCCGTACATCTCGATTATTCTTCCTCTCGGCAAACCGCCTATTCCGAGCGCAATATCAAGAGATAACGAACCAGTAGGTATAGAGTCGACCTTGAGGACCTGTTTTTGTCCCATACGCATAATTGCGCCTTTACCGAACTGCTTTTCTATCTGCGCAATAGCTGTGCCAAGGGCTTTTTCCTTATCAACTGCCATATTTATCAATCCTTTATCTGTTTATTTCTTTATTCCGCACACAATTCTGTTATACCCGTGCAGATCTTTTTTTGTATATATTTTTTCAAACCCGTGCTTTTCAAGAATTTCGCTTACAGGTACGCTTTGTCTTTCGCCTACCTCAAAAGCAAGCATTCCTCCGCACTTTAGCTTTGAGTGCCATTTCTCGGTAATAATTCTGTAAAAGTACAGTCCGTCTTGTCCTCCGTCAAGAGCCATTCTCGGCTCAAACTGTAATTCCTGCTGTAACGTGTCTATCTCATCGCTTTCGATGTAAGGGGGATTTGATACTATCAAGTCAAAGATACCGTCATCGTACTCACCGCAGCACACCGTTACATCTCCATATACAGCAGTAACATTTTTTGCGTCATTAAGAGCAATATTTTTTTTGAGATACTCCAGCGCGTCTTTTGAATACTCCAAAGCCTCTACCGTACAATCGGGACAGATCTTTCCCAATGTAACAGCGATAGCACCGCTGCCCGAACAAAGGTCTATCGCCTTGACGTCCTTTTTGCCGTAAAGATACGAACATACCTCCTCTGCGAGTATCTCCGTATCGTCACGAGGTATCAGAACGCCCTTGCCTACATAAAAATCATACCCCATAAAATTCCATATTCCTGCAATATACTGTAACGGCTTGCCTGTTTTCCGCTCCTCTATCGCAGAAAAGAACTTCTCTGTAAAAGCGTCGTCGGCATTTTCATCTCCGTGAATAATAAGCCTTGCCCTGTCACAGCCAAAGAAATGCTCCATTAAATACGCAGCGTCAACATCTGCGTCCGGAATATGAGCATTTAAAAGCATTTCTTCTCCCTTGCGGTAAACGTCATTAAGCGTCATATTCTATCCTCGCCGTTTTTGGGAATAACAGGCTTTATAGCTGCAATTGCAACCTCTATCATACTGTCATCGGGTTCAATAGTAGTAATTCTCTGAGCCATCAGCCCCGGCGCTGCAACAATTCGTGTAAAAACATTATCGTACTTTGCGCAAAGCTTGATAAGCTCATAGCCTATTCCGCACGACACAGGCAAAAGCAGTATCTTTATAAACGCGCGCAAAAACGGGTTTTTAGCTGTAATAAACAATCCTATAACTATTCCCACAATAAGCATAATTATCATAAAGCTTGTGCCGCATCTCGGGTGAAAACGAGTATATTTTCTCACATTTTCAACCGTAAGTTCCTCTAAATTCTCATAACAGAAAATAGTCTTATGCTCCGCGCCGTGATACATAAATGTACGCTTCATATCGGGCGTTCTCGATACAATTATTATATATCCCAAAAAAATCGCTATTTTGAGAATACCCTCAAGCACGCTTCTCCAAACCGTACCCTTATCGAGAGCGGGGGCAACCTTAGCTATACCGTTAAAAATAACGGACGGTACCCAGAAAAATAAAACGACCGCAAGCAGCACTCCCAAAACAGACGCTCCTGCCATAAGAACATTATAAAACTTATCTCCGAGTTTCTCCATTGCCCATTTTTCAAATTTACTCGGTTCTTCCTCTTCACCGCCGCCCTCTATTGCTTTATCGGCAGAAAGCGTCAGACACTTCATACTAAGTCTCATAGAGTCAATAAGCGATACAAAACCTCTTACAAACGGCAGCTTAAAGAATTTGTTGTCGCCTGCAATAGATTTAAAATCAACCTCTTCGCAGTATATCGAATTATCGCTCATTCTTACTGCAACGTTTGTAGTCTTGGGGCCTCTCATCATAACGCCCTCAATAAGCGCAGATCCACCGATAGACGTTTTTATCTTTGTTTTTTCTGCCATTTAACATTCTGTCCTTTCTCTTCTTTTCCGGGTGTTAGTTGGTAGATATTAGTTGTTAGTTATTAGTTAATAGTTGTTAGCTAACTGTTTCTTTGAACTATAAACTTCGAACTATAAACTTTGAACTATAAACTTTGAACTATAAACTCATCATTCCTAACTCTTAAAATCAGCTTCTCAATATCTCCTCATCGTCGCTGTCAAGGAGCGGTATGCTTATAGTAACAGTAGTACCTGCATTTTCCTCACTTGCAATATCAAGTCTGCCCTTATGCAGTTTCATTATCTCGTCTGCCACCGCAAGTCCTATTCCGCTGCCTCTTACAGTCTGATTCGCCTTATAAAACTTATCTTTTATTTTCGGCAAATCTTCGGCGGCTATACCGCAGCCCGTATCGCTGATGATGACATGAACCATATCATCTGCCTCAGCTACTCTTATACCTATTACTCCGCCCTCAGGCGTGTATTTGATAGCATTGTCTATGATATTGATGAACACCTGTCTGAGCCTGTTTTTATCTCCCAGTACGGCAGTCACTCCCTCAGGCGGCTCATAGACAAACCTCTTATTCTCGCTTACAGCGCGTTCTTTCAGCATATACACAGCCTCGTCAAGCTCCGCAAGCAGATCCATTTTATCCATTACAAGAACCATTCTGCCGTTCTGAAGTCGTGAAAAATCAAGCAGTTCCTCTACCATACCCGACAGACGTTCCGTTTCGTTTATAATTATACTCAAACCCTTACCCATAGTAACAGGATCGGGCTCTCCGATAGACATAGTTTCCGCCCAGCCCTTTATCGCAGTAAGCGGAGTTCTGAGTTCGTGCGATACAGATGAAATAAAGTCGTTTTTCATACTGTCGGACGCTTTTATCTCATCGGACATATAGTTTATACTGTCCGACAACTCTCCTATTTCATCATCATAAAGCTTTGCAGGCTTTGTTTCAAAATCGCCCTGTGCTATTCTTCTTGCAGTCGCACAAAGCTCCCTTACAGGCTTTACTATTGTGCGAATAAACATAAGCCCCGGAATAACAACAGACGATAACAGCAAAACAGCCGCCGCAACTATAATAACAATGGCATATAATATCCTGCTGTCAGCCTCCGTAAGCGATACCGCAAACTTGAGTATAGAATACGTCTCTCCGTTTTTGTCATTTATCACAACGGTACAGGTCATTATCTTTTCGCCCGATGCAAGCAAACCCGTACTTACATACATACCATTCGCCGAAGCCATAGCCTGCGCAGCGTCGTTCTCCCACTGAGTATCCTCCGCAGGCAAGCCCGTTGAAGAATACTGTACGTTTCCGCTAAGGTCAAGCACAGACAGCTCCATTTTCTCCTTGTCGCCGAAGTTTTCGACGTAGCTTCGTATATGTGCCTCTGCATTAGCATTATCCGATATATCTATATCCGACAGCGTTTCGATTGCCTGATACCCTGCGTCCGTAAGTACATCTTTTATACCGTCATAGTAATAGCTTCTCACTGCAACAGACAACCCTACAATATAGACAAGAATAATCACAGCCGTAACAGCAACATATTTAAATAACCATCTTTTTGTAATTCCGTTTACCAATAATAACGCTCCTCCTCAGTGAAACCGCATTTATTCTTATGCGTCCCACTTATAACCGAGACCCCATACTGTAACAATATACTTCGGGTTTGAGGGTTCGTCCTCTACTTTCATTCTCAAACGTCTGATATTTACATCGACAATTTTTTCCTCGCCGACATAAGCCTCGCCCCATACATGATTAAGGATATTTGTTCTGTCAAGAGCCATACCCGGATTTGAGAAAAAGTATTCCATTATCTGGAACTCTACCTGTGTAAGCTCTATGACCTTTCCGCTTTTGAGCAGTGTTCTGTTGCGGAGATTAAGCACAAATTCACCCGACTTTATCTCCTCTTTAAAGTTATTCTCGATATTAGCCTTGGCAAGCGACACTCTTCTGTACAGCGCGTCAACTCTTGCAACAAGCTCAGAGGGGCTGAACGGTTTAGTAACATAATCGTCCGCACCGAGCATAAGACCTGTAACTTTATCCATTTCCTGAGTTCTTGCGGTAAGCATAATAATACCTATGCCGCCGTTTCTTGCTCTCAGCTCCTTGCACACAGCAAAACCGTCCTTGCCGGGCATCATTACATCAAGAATAGCCACGTCAAGGTCCCCGTTATTTTCGTCATATTTTTCAAGTGCAGCGTCGCCGTTATCAGCCTCAATCACATCATAGCCCGCTCTTGTAAGGTTAATAACAACAAAATCACGGATTGTAGCCTCGTCCTCACACACCAATATTTTTTTCATGTCAGATGTTCCTCCTATCAATGCCCCTGTTTACTCGGGTAATATAAAATTCTTTTTTATTTCTTCAATACTTATTCCGCTTTGACCCTCTATCCTTACCGCATAACTAAGATTACCGTCACTCTGTATCTCTTCATACTCTGTGCCGTCATCATTGTTCTGTTCGTGCAGCTCGTCAAAGCATTTTATTACAAACAGCAGTTCGCCCTTTTTGGGAACGTACGCTTCGCTGTTCCATTTATAAAAACCGTATCCTCCGTCTGTTTCGGGAAAAACGGTATTTTTATCTATAAAATCCTCGCTTACTCTGTAAAGCCATTTTCCACTTTCGCAAAAAACGGTGTGGTCCTTTGGATTGAGCGTATTTTTTTCTAAATTCACATCGCTCCAAGTAACAAAGCAAACGTCATCAGATACCTCGTATTCCTCTTCTGTTTTAAGGCTGTTTACAGTCGGTATTTCAATAATTCCGTCACGGTTGATGTCGCAGCACTTTACAGAAAAATCACACTTTTCGGAATACGGCATACCTATCGTGGTTTTGCCCTCGCAGCATATCACTTGTGTAACATACTTCCCGTTACTTGTGTGTCCGTCAATTGCAAGACCGTACTTATTTTTATTTATATAGCCGTACAAAACTCTGTCAAACGCCGCAACATCGCTGTTCATCTCAACGCTTGACGCAAGCTTTAAGTCATTTCTCTGGTCATTCATAGTAATAAGAGAGGCATTCGCACGGTTATCAGCACCCGACAGCGTAAGCAGCACAATACTGTCAAACTTATTATCCGTAAATCTGCCGCAGTAAAAGCTGTCGTAAACGCACTCCGTACAAAGTCTTTTATATTCGCCGTCTATCATTACATAAGCCGCAATCTTATCGGGCAAGGCGTTAAATCCGCCCCAACCTACAATAAGCTCCTCCGTACCGTCGCCGTTGAGATCGCAGAAATCCACCGTATCTATCTGAGCAAAGCTCTCTTCAAACTCAGCGTCTATCTGCCACACCTCGCCGTTTAACGACGCTATCATAACCTTGATATTGTCGGACGTATCGGGTCTAAAAAACGCCGCGCATTCATCAACGCCGTCAAAATTCAAGTCCCTTGTAATAACAGCGCTTCTAAATTCACCGTGCGCAGGATATTTTAAAACATAGCTGCCGTCCGAGGACGTTTCTATACACTCCCTGATACCGGCATTACTCCCTGTCACTCCCGGCGGACGCAGTATATCGGCATTTTCAAACATATTGATACCGCACCCTGCAAGGCATAGCACAAAACACATAAGCAGAAAAACCGCTGCCGTCTTTTTCACGGATATGCCTCCCTTTTGTTACGGATTTACCGCAACGCAGTAATTTATCTTAATACCCTCATTGCTGAACATAATTTCGTGCTCTGTAAGGATATTATCCTTTACGTCACTATTGTGAAGATCGTATGTTTTGTAAATAATATCAAATCCGCATTGTTCAAAGTATTCAAGCGAATCCTCAAACAGCGGTAAATCATCGGTCTTAAACCTGATCTCTCCGCCCTTTTTCAGAAACTGCTTATATTTTTCAAGCTTATTCGGATATGTAAGCCGTCTTTTGTTGTGCTTGCCCCTCGGCCACGGATTGCAGAAATTAATATAGATACGCTCCACATTATCATCAGGCGACAGTATCTTCTCTATATGCTCGACATTATATGCCGTAAGCATAATATTATCGGGCTGTCTTTCGCCCTCTGAGAATATACTTACTATATTTCTCCTTGCAACTCCAAGCATATCGCTTTTTATATCGACCGCAAGATAATTTATATCGGGATTATCGGCTGCAAGCCTGCCTGCAAAGCCTCCCTTTCCGCAGCCAAGTTCGATATGCAGCGGCTGCTGTCTTTTGTATCGGCTGCTCCATTGTCCGAGATTCTTCTCGGGGTCTTCTTCAAAAAAGGGACACTCCGCAAGTTCGGGTCTTGCCCATTTTTTTCTTCTTATCCTCACCTGTACGCCCCCTTTTAAGCGACAAAATAATCTTTGTAACGAAAAAGAAACAAAGACAAGCAAAAAAATATATAAAGTCTTTCACAAAATACATATTCAATTACACTTAATCAATATTATAACAAATTTTGTCGTGAATATATTTCGTTAATAGAATTATAGTTAATCATTTGTAATATATTTGTCAATTAGTTGAAATGATAAAAAGCGTGCAGGTATAAACAAACCCACACGCTAATTTTATCAATATTCTATAAATGAGCAATTTTTTATTTTATCGTTAAATTACACAAAATGATACCTAAAGCTTTTCGTTCAAACCCACCCCCAACCCTCTCCCAACCTTTGGAAGCGGGCTAAGGGTAATGTCATCAACTTTAGCCTTTTTTGTATAACTCCCTCAGTCAGCTTTGCTGACAGCTTCCTCAAAGAGGGAGCCTTTAAAGCCTTCCTCTTTGAGGAAGGTGGCACGCCGTAGGCATGACGGAAGGAGTAAAAAAGCATAAATCAGTCATTCAAATTAATGATACAAGTGTATATTACACTAAGTTTACGACATTGGGGCTAAGGGGCATTTTTTTAGTTACTCATTAATAGCAATACTTTATTGCTATATTATTAAAACAAATCACTCGTATCTCAAAGCGTCGATAGGATTGAGATTAGCGGCTTTTATAGACGGTGTTATACCAAAAATAATACCTACGCACATTGAGAAACCTACCGCAATTGCAACTGCGGGAACACTTATAGCCGCAGGCATTCCCAGTAACAGTGAAACTAAATACGATATTCCTATGCCAAGCAATACTCCAACGACACCGCCCATACTCGTAAGAACGATAGACTCTGTAAGGAACTGTCCCAGAATAACTCTTCTTTTTGCACCGAGAGCCTTCTTCAGACCTATCTCCTTAGTTCTCTCCGTTACGGATACAAGCATAATATTCATAACGCCGATACCGCCGACAAGCAGCGAAATACTTGCTATACCTATAAGCAATATGGAAATTATCTGTGTAATACTCTCAAGAGATTCTGCGTCCTCTTGGAGAGAAGACGATCTGTACTCATAAGTATTGCTTGTTACATTCTCATTGAGAATATCCGCAACTCCTTGACCGACAGTAACCGTATCATCGGGACTTGCTATTTTTACAACAACAGATTGGAATGCTTCATATCCTCCGAAATTCACCCAAGATGTTGAGGGAACAATTACATAGCTTTGTGAATCCATTCCGATTTTCAATTGATAGTCCATAAGAGAATTAATACTATCGTAATCCCTGACCTCCGAATACACACCTACTATCGTGTACATTTCTGTACCCAAAGTAATCGTTTTTCCTAACGCACTTTCGTTTTCAAACATAGAGCTTGCTAAAGTCGATGTAATAACCGCAACATTATGTCCATCTTCGTAATCTCTGTCAATGAAATATCTGCCCGATGAAAGCACATAATTTTTGAGTGCAAAATAATCCTTTTTCACTCCGAGAACAGTTGCGCTGTCTCTTTTTCCGTTATAGCTTAAACCAACTGCGTAATCACTCTTAGTTATAGCAGTTGCACCTATAACACCATCTAAATTTTTAATTCTCTCAACAGTTTCTTCGCTGATAGGCTCTATACCTGTTGGAAGTCCAATTTCAATCGGGTCAAGAGTATTCCAAGGATTGCTTTTATCATAGAGCATAACATTTATTGTATCGTCGCCTGAATTTATCATAGAGGATTTAAGCTGTTCACTCGTGCCGGTAATAATAGAAACAATAACTATGATTGAGGCTATACCGATAACGATACCGAGCATGGTTAAAGCCGCCCTCATTCTGTGCGATCTTATTCCATTTATAGAAAGCCTTAAATTTTCGATCATATTTTTCACCTCACGCAGTCATTAGAATATTCCCAAATAGCCGTACAGCTGATCTACGGTAACATGAACAGTTTGCATTCCTTCAGCAGACTTTCCGTAAGGCATAGCTATATAGTCATCATATGTTAAACCATCTGTTACTGCAATAAAGCTTCCGTATATTATACCGCCTTTAGTTTCAACTATTCTTTTTTCAAGCACACCTTCGCTGTTCTCAACCAGAACATAGAACCTGCCGTTCTCCTCTCGTGCATAAGCGAGTTCCAGTCCGATGATACTGCCGGAAGTATCTTCACTGTTGACTTTGAGATTTACACTCGAATCCTCGCCAAGCTCAAATTCGTCCGAAGTAGTAACTATAAACTCATAAGTTGACTCCGTTGCGGCGTCTCCTTCAACAATTTCTTCGTTGTCCTTCATAGGTGTATCGCCTATAAACGTGATCTCGCCCTGATATACTTTGCCGCTGTTATAGTCGCTGATAGTAACAGAATCTCCCAAATTTATCTTATCTCGTGAAAATTCACCTACATAGGAACTTACGCTCATACCGCTTGAACTTGTTACCGTTGCAAAATATCCGCTGTCGGACAAATGTTTAGCGTCCTTCGCAATGAATGTCACCGTACCGCTTATTGACGCTGTTTCTGCGCCTAATTCAAGCTTTGCCTGTGCCTTTTTTACATTTATCTCTGCCTGTTTCTTATCAAGATTAAGCTTTTCTATGTCCTTTTCCTTTTGCTCGATCATACTTTTAAGCTCTTCTCTTGAATAAAGATAATTATCCCTGTCGGAAATTTCATAAGCATAAGAATTCGGCGATACTCCGTCTTGATTAACAGGCTCGCTCGGTTCCTCTTCGGGAACCTGATAATATTCCTCAATGCTCGAATTATCGGGTACATCTGTCGGATTATTCATTGTAAATATATTTATCGAATAAGGATAAACCACAAGCTTTGCAAAGGGAGTTTCCTCACCAACAGATACTCCGCCCATAGGATCTACATTAACGCCAAAGCTGCACACCCAGTCGGAAACAGTATCCTTGTCGATCTTGCTGCCGTCAACAATTCTTCCGTATAATACGTCGCCTGTCGGATTGCATACATACACAAGCGCCTGCTTGCTGTTTTCTGCAAAATCAATAAGACAATCCTTGTCAAAAACAGTTCTTTCATCTGCAATATACAAAAACGGATCTTCCTGTGTGCCGCTGCCTGAAACCGGTTTTGTATCCTTAGTAACTTTCAGTTCAAACTGAAATGCAGGGGTCTGTTCATCGGGAACATCGCCTGTTTCAGTCGGTTGCTCCTCTTCTTCGGGTTCATCGGTCGGAGCGTTCTCGGAGGGCTGAAGTCTTCTGAGAATATTCAGCTCGTTGTTTGCTATTGTAATATTATTGTCAATAGCCTTAAGCTCATTCTCGGCAGTTTCCAGATTAAACTCCAGCGATTTTGTATTGTATGTAAAAAGCACATCGCCTTTTCTTACCGTATCGCCTTTTTTTACAAGTATCTGATCTACTTCGAGCTCCTCATCAGCTTTATAGTTTACAACGCTGCCCTTCTTCAAAGTACCGTAATACTCGTCATTACTAAGGTCAAGCCAAGGCATATTTACTTCGCTTACTTTTACAACCTTAATAACGTCTTCGTTCATTTTTTTTGCCGAGTAGCCATAAATGCCTCCTCCTGCAAGAGCCAAAACAAGAATGGGTATAATTATCTTTCTTTTCTTAAATTTACCCTTTTTCTCCTTACGCATTATGTTCACCTCCGAAGCCGTGCCTGCGGGCATTTTGTATCTGCTCAAACTCCTCCATAGTTTTCAGTTCGCCGTCATAGATAACTACTGTTTTCTGAGCGCAGTCGGCAATAGCTTTCTCGTGAGTGATCATAACAATAGTCATGCCCTCACGGTTAAGTTCGGAAAACAGCTCCATTACCTGATCGCCCGACTTAGAATCAAGAGCGCCTGTCGGCTCGTCTGCAAGCAGTATCTTCGGTCTGTTTGCAATAGCCCTTGCAATAGCTACCCTCTGTTTTTGACCACCCGAAAGCTGCGTCGGCAAAAAATCCATTCTTGCCCCAAGGCCAACCTTTTCCAATGCGTTCATAGCGATCTCACGTCTTTGCTTTTTCTTTACCTTTGCATAAAGCAAGGGCAGCTCTACATTTTCAAGAGCAGACTCTCGAGGGAGAAGATTAAAATTCTGGAACACAAAGCCTATACCCTTGTTTCTGATTTCCGAAAGAGATGTATCTTTCTGTTCGCCGATATTTATTCCGTCAAAGAGATACTCTCCGGAGGTAGGCTTATCAAGGCAGCCGATTATATTCATCAGCGTAGATTTACCGGAACCCGACGGCCCCATAATAGCAAGATAGTCGCCCTCTTCAACTTCAAGATTGATATTTTTCAAGGCAGGAACTTCCACACTGCCCGTAAGGTAATTTTTATATATTCCCTTTAAAGACAATATCATATATCCTACCTCCCTTATTCGCCGTCAACAGGTATCTCACCGTCAACGGGTACCTCTCCGTCAACAGGCATTTCGCCGCCGTCAATATCCATTCCGTCCATATAATCATCAGTCATAGGAACATCAGCAAGATTATGAGTAACAGGCAATCCGTCAACAAATCTATCCTCAGGGAACGCTATGCTGTCATCTTCAGTAACGCCTGATTTTATCTCATACTTAAACGAGTTTTCGTTATACTCTCCTAAAACAACAGAACGCTTTTCAAGAGTACCGCTGCCGCTCTCAGCCCATACATACGGCGAAGTATCTGCGTCGCAAATATAGTAGTCGTAGAGCCACAGACCATCTTCGTTTTCTTCCTCAACACCCGTGTCAAGTTCCACTGTAACGTGCTGTCCGATCATAAGACCATCAGAGCTTACAAGATCGATATATACGGGATACTTTGTAGTAGTTGTTTCTTCCGATGTTGTAATGCCTGCCATCATAGAGTTGGAGGTATTCATTATAGGGTGGAGCCTATATTTGTTTCGTTTACAATAGCCTTGACCCTGTAATCGCCGCTTGCCGTTATCATAACATAACCCTTTGCGTTAGGATCGTTTACAGAAAGCACCGAACCGTCAGCAGGGGACTTAATTACTGAGTTTTTGATAGATTTCTCCATTTTCTCAATATTTCTCTGAGTGGTTTCCTGTGCATATTCGGCTTTCTTTATCTCAAGTTTCAAAGCTTCGATCTGGTTTGTAAGATTAAGCTGCTGATTTGCCGTTGCGTTTTTCCTCTCCTTTTCAAGAGAAGCTATCTGATCATTATATGACTTGATCTCGCTTCCATACTGCTCAATATCAAGCTTATACTGGTCAAGCGTTATTTTCATTTCATCAACGTCATACTCAAACAGCTTGTCACCCTTCTTTACATTATCGCCTGCACTTACAAAAGTAGTTTTTATTTTCTTATCGATCTCAGCCTCTACCGCCACTGTTTCCTGTGTTTCGACAATAGCGTTGTATCTGTTTTCTGTAAACGCAAACCCTGTGAGAATATCGCTGATTTTTTCTACATATACAACGTTTGCGTCCGTTGCCGTACCCACAAAATTCGGCAGCACATAGAAATATCCTACAACACCGATCGCCGCTATAACAAGTATTGTGATCAGTACAATTAAACTTTTTTTCATAAACAAATCCTCCGTTTCTTGACAGACAGGTAAACCGATCGGTCACATAAATTATACTACTTGAATTAATACAATTATATTATCATAAAGAACTTATGTCAACCTTTTATTTCAAAAAAAAATATTTTTTACACCTTGCACATTTATACAACTATTATTTGTAAAATGTTCCAAAAATGCAAAAAGGAGAGTACCATAAAGCACTCTCCTGATAATCTGAAAAAATCAGTCGCTTGTATAAGGCAAAAGGGCAAGGTGTCTTGCTCTCTTAATAGCAACCGTAAGTCCTCTCTGATGACGCGCGCAAGTACCTGTAACACGTCTTGGGAGTATCTTTGCTCTCTCTGAGAGGTAACGGCGAAGCTTGCTGATATCTTTGTAATCTATCGTTTCTACCTTATCAACGCAGAACGCACAAACCTTTTTGCGGCCCTTGCGGTTTCTGCGGTTATCTCTTTCCGGTCTGTCAGCCATTGTTATCGCTCCTTTTCATAAATTTTCAAAAATCCGTCATCGGCTCAGAACGGGAGATCTTCGTCTGCATTCATTGTATCGAAGTCATCATCGTCACCGCTTGAATACGTCGGTGCGGGAGCCGAATCATGTCTGGAAGAAGAATTATTTTCACTTGGGCGTGAACTGCTGCCTCTTGAATACGAAGAGGAGCTGTCTTTCTTCTCACCCGTGAAGTAAACATTGTCAATAACAACATCGGTCGTATATCTCTTATTGCCCGAATTATCCGTATAAGAACCCGTGCGAATAGAACCCTTTAAAGCAATGAGGGAACCCTTTGAAAAATAGCGTGAAATAAACTCAGCTCGCTTATCCCAAGCCACGCAGTTTATAAAGTCAGCCTGTTTATCCTCACCCTGTTTTGTAAAATCACGGTCAACAGCAACAGAAAAACGGCAATACGATAATCCCGAATTTGTTGTTTTAAGCTCGGGGTCGGCAGTTAATCTGCCCATAAGTGTAACAACGTTCATCATAACGATTACCCCCTATTAAGCCTCTTTCTTAATGATCAGAGAACGAAGAACGCCGTCTGTGATCTTGTATCTTCTGTCAAGCTCTGCCGGGAAATCAGCGTCACTTGTGAAGTTATAGAGTACATAATAGCCCTCTGTTTCCTTATTGATCTCGTAAGCAAGAGCTCTCTTGCCCCACTCGTCAACGCTGTCAAGAGTAGCGTGTCTTTCGATTACTCCCTTGAAGTAATCTACTACCTTTGCAATGCCATCTTCACCAAGCTTTGCGGAAACTACAAGAACAGACTCGTAAGAATACTGTAACTTTTCCATTATTTGCACCTCCTTTTGGACTTTGGCTCCGTACTCATCACGGAGCAAGGAGTTATCCTTCTCAGAATAACATATCTATTATACACGGTTAAAATTGTAAAGTCAAGGTTTTTTTATTTTTTAGTTCAAAGTTTTTAGTTGTTAGTTGAACTTTGAACTACCACCATATTCCTAACTCCTCATTCAGACTGTGCAAAAACTAACAAACATATGAAACACTAAGATTAATAATACTCCCTCCGTCACTTCACTACGTTCAGTGACAGCTCCCTCAAAGAGGGAGGCAAAAAAGGCTCCCTCGCTGAGGGAGCTGTCAGCGTAGCTGACTGAGGGATCTTTATTAATTAAGATAAAAATATTATTATTTTTTGTAAAAATGCCTTTTTGCACGGTCTGAATTCCTAACTCAAACAACTCCACACTCTAAAAAAGCCACTGCGTATCGCTTTGCTTTTCTATAATTTCAGCCGCACGGTGCGTTACCATTTCTCTGAGTTCATCGGGGGACTTTATGTAGCACTGAGATGAAAACATCATAAGCCAATCAACAAGACCCTCGCTCATATAGCCCGTTGTACGCACTCTGAACATATCCTTGCCGCAGTTCATATAATGTGCAGCGTCGCCAAACTTGTCTATTATTTTCTCAAGGATGCTGTTGCTGCAAATCAGGTCGATCTCCGTTTCCTCGCCCGAATACATTCTAAAGGTATGCGTTACATAGTCGCCTGTGTCAAAAACTCCCTCGTATTTGCTTACCTCCTCAAAACTTCTTGCAGGCTCGTCTGTTATAGACAAATTCTCCATTCTGTCTATCCTGTAATGGGATAAGTTATTGTACTTGTCGTAGTTTCCTACAAGATAATATTTATCGTCACTCCATACAAGCGCATACGGACTTATACAATGCTCTCGTGTATAGATCCTGCGAACTCTGTTGTGTATGATTTTCTTACGGTAATATTTAAATCTTACCTTTTTGCCCTCTGCTATCGCCGAATGTATCTGATCCACAATATAGAGTATCTGCTCGTTGCTGAACTTTATCCTGTTATCAAAGTACGTCTGTGTTTCTATCTGTTTTGCCTGATATATGCTCAACTCCTGTGTAAGCTTGCTTGAAAGTATCTTTGTTCGTGCAGGCGTAATAAACGACGCCCCGAGTATAGCATCGTTTAGCATTCTTATCTCCGCAACCTCAAACCTGCGTGACGCAAGATAAAATCCCTCTCTGCCCCTTTTCATTATATCAAATCCAAATTCTCTGAGTACATCTACATCTCTGTAAATTGACTTTCTTTCAGCCGCAAGATTATACTCTGAGTTTAGCTTGTCAATTATGTCAAATGACTTGATTGGGTGTTCCTCATCGCTGTATTTTTTCAGTATCTCCAATACGGCAAATAGCTTTCTTTTGCTGCTCTGCCCATCTCTCTCTGCCAATCATAATCACCTCTTTTTTATTAGTTTTCAGTTCAAAGTTTATAGTTCAAAGTTGTTAGTTTTTAGTTATTAGGTAAGTGTGGAGTGTGGAGTTTTCGGTTAAAGCCTGCGGCAGAAGTAATGAATAATGAAGAATGAATATTGAATAATGAGTAGTATTCCTAACTCCCAACTCGTCATTCAGACAAAAATAATACTATTTTTGTCTGAATTAATAAAATCCCCTCAGTCAGCTACGCTGACAGCTCCCTCAGCGAGGGAGCCTCTATTCTATTGCCTCCCTCTTTGAGGGAGGTGGATATGTTATCATGTGAAGTGACGGAGGGAGTAATATTAATATTAATCTTACTGTTTTATATGTTTGTTAGTTTTGGCACGGTCTGCATTCCTAACTAAAAAGCTCCTGCCGTTTTCATCAGTATCGCCTCCGCGCACTTTATGCCGTCAACCGCTGCTGATACTATTCCTCCTGCATATCCCGCACCCTCGCCGCACGGGTAAACTCCCTCCATTGTTACAGCCTCCATACTCTCTCCCCTGAGAATTCGTACAGGGCTTGAACTGCGTGTTTCCGCACCGGTTACAACTGCGTCACCTTCTGCAAATCCCGATAATCTGCGGTCAAGCAGAGGTATAGCCTCTCTCAGACTGTCGCAAACAAATTCCGGCAGATATTCCGATATCTCGCTTAAACAATACCCCGGCTTATAGCTTGGCATAACATCTCCCAAACGCTGTGATTTTCTGCCTTTTATTAAATCGCCTACTCTCTGTACAGGTGCGTTGTAATTTTCGCCGCCTGCGATAAATGCCGCACGTTCGATTTTTCTCTGAAACTCCACTCCTGCAAGCGGCGATACATCGGAGAAATCCTCGGGATTTACACCTACAAGCACCGCACTGTTAGCGTTTGTTTTATCTCGTGCGTATTCGCTCATACCATTTGTAACAACAGTATTTTCCTCGCTTGCAGCCGCAACAACACTTCCTCCCGGACACATACAAAATGTATATACGCCGCGTCCGCTTTTTAAATGAACATTAAGCTTATAGTCTGCCGCACCGAGGTTTTTATGGTTGTAAAATTTACCGTACTGGGACTTGTTAATATTTTCTTGCAAATGTTCAATTCTAACGCCTACCGAAAAAGGTTTTGCCTGTATCACAAATCCGCCGTCATAAAGCAGTTTAAACGTATCTCTCGCACTGTGTCCTATCGCAAGTATAACATTATCCGTTTCTATCGTTTCGACTGTACCTCTGCATTCAACATCAACAGCATTTACCCTGCCGTTTTTTGAGCGTATGCCGATAAGCTTTGTTTCAAACCTTACTTCGCCGCCCATTTCTATAATATCGTCACGGATATTTTTAACCGTAATTTTAAGCTTATCAGTACCGATATGCGGCTTTGCGTTTACAAGAATATCCTCGGGTGCGCCGTGACTTACAAACTCCTCCAAAACCTTTCTTGAACGTATATCCTTAGTACCTGTGTTTAATTTTCCGTCGGAGAAAGTTCCTGCGCCGCCCTCGCCGAACTGTACGTTGCTTTCTGTGTTGAGTTTACCGCCGCTTTGAAAATTTGCCACATCTCGGGTTCTCTCCTCAACGCTTTTGCCCCTCTCTATGAGTATAGGCATTTGACCTGCCTGCGCAAGTATCAGCGACGCAAAAAGTCCCGCAGGGCCTGCCCCTACAATAACGGGACGGAGAGAAAGTTTTTTTGATTTTGGCAGTTCATAGGAATACTTCTCAGCCGCATTTACCTTGCTGTTTTTACAGCGTCTTAATATATTCCCCTCGTCAACACTCAAAGAAACATCAAGAGAAAAATTAAAGCAGACGTTATCCTTTTTTCTTGCGTCAATACTTCTTCTGAACACCGACAAAGATTGTATTTTATTTTTATCCACGTTTAACATTTTAGCCGCTGCTGTTTTAAGCATATTATCGTTGTAATCAAGCGGCATACGAATATCGGAAAGCCTGATCATTTTCTTTCCCCCTTAAATTTGTCCGCACAGGCATTGCCTGCAATAATTCCGCTTACAAAAGCAAAATGAAGATTGTACCCTCCGCAAACACCGTCAACATCAAGAGCCTCTCCGATAATATAGAGGTCTTTGTATTTCTTACAGCTCATATCACTGTTTATCTGAGAAAGATCAATTCCGCCCGATGTAACCTGAGCCGAATTAAAAGACGGCAAAGCTGAGGGAGTAAAAGTACAGGATTTAACAAGTGCGGCAAGGCGGCTTATATCATCGTCCGTAAGGCTGTACATATATTCATTTGTATCTATATCCGCACGTCTGCACAAAAACAAACCAAGCTTACGATTTAACAATCCTGTAAAAAGCTCCTCGGCTTTCAGGGCTGAATATTTCCGTCTTTGGCTTAGAAGATACTTTTCGATTTCATTTTGAGAATATTCGGGCATAAGGTCTGACGTAATCTCTATTTTCTCTGTTTTCACACCGCACACCGTACCCAAAGTAAAAAACTCTCCCACATATCTTGAAAGCTGGAACACGCAAATTCCCGAAACGTTATTTTCATTTAGCTGGAGTTCTCCTTTTTCAGTATGAATATTTTTGCCGTCCGCTGTGAGCGTAACAGTACACGGCACACGAACGCCCTTAACTTGCGGCAAGTCTTTATCGCTGCAAGGAATTGGAGTAAGCGAGGGATAAATCGGTGTAACGTCTAACCCTAACATTTTAGCAAAGCTGTATGACGCTCCCCGGCTTCCGAGGTTTGGCTGAGCTTTTCCGCCTGTTGCGATAATAAGCTTTTTACAATAGTATGTGTTCTTGTTACCGTACAGTAGAAACCCCGTACCTTGTTTTTCTATTTTATCAATATTTGTACCGCAGATCAAATCCGTACCGTAGAGCAAAGCGTTCATTAAGAGCATTTCAAGAACATCAGCCGACATACCCGAGTAAGGGTAAACTCTCCCCGAGCCGTCCTTTCTGAAAATCATACCGAGAGAAGAGAAAAACAACATAAGCTTATCTGTTTTATACTTAGACAGAATAGGTTTGATAAACTCTCTGCTCGATTCTTTATAATAATCGGGGGACATATTTTCATTTGTAAGATTACATTTTCCGTTGCCTGTTGCAAGGAGTTTTCTGCCGCATTTAAGTTCTTTTTCAAAGACAGCGATTTTATAATTCTTACTGTTTTTGTTAAGTTTTTTTGATACACAAACAGCGGCGGCAAGACCCCCTGCACCGCCGCCGATTATGGCAATATCGTAATTTTTAATTTCCATTTTACAAAACCTTTATTTAAACCTTTGGAGCAAAAATGAAATTTACACCATTTGCAACGAGTAAAGAACCGGTACCCATAATAATTCCTGCAATCAATACGCCCAAAACAACTGCTAAAATGCTTTTCTTAAATCCCATATCAAGCAGGCTTGCGGCAAGCGTACCCGTCCACGCACCCGTACCGGGCAAGGGAATACCGACAAACAGCATTAACGCTACAAAAAGTCCGTTGCCTGCTTTTGCCTGCAATTTATCTCCGCCCTTTTTACCTTTTTCAAGACAGAATGTAAAGAACTTTCCGATAACGGGCTTATCGCAGCCCCATTCCAACACTTTTCTTGCGAACAGATAGATAACAGGTACAGGCAGCATATTGCCAACAATACATATAACATAAGCTGCAACAAGGTTCAAATCCTTTGCAACAGCAACGGGAATAGCTCCTCTCAATTCGATAAGAGGCACCATTGAAATCAGAAACACAATCAAATACCACATTAAAAAATCTGCTCCTTTTCAAATGTTATAATACAAAATCATCTGTCCTTTATACGGGACACTTATAGTATTATATATGATAAAAAGGAGCATTACAATACAATTTTTAAATAAATTTCATTTTTGTAAGAAAAAGCATATTTTCCGGTAAAAGCAGACTGATTTTTTAGTCAGGAATGAAGTTTTCAGCTCAAAGTCCAAAGTTGTTGGTTGAATCGGTTCTGTAGATTTTAGGCTTTAAGCTGCCAACTCATTCCAAACTCCTAACTCCTCATTCAGACTGAGCAAAAAAGTATTTTTACAAAATATTAATACTATTTTTATCTAAATTGATAAAACTCCCCCAGTCAGCTACGCTGACAGCTCCCTCAGCGAAGGCGCCTTTAAAGCCTTCCTCTTTGAGGAAGGTGGCACGCCGTAGGCGTGACGGAAGGAGTAAAAAGCATAAATCAGTCATTCAAATTAATGATACAAGTGT
>CACWKD010000041.1 GCA_902761345.1 uncultured Ruminococcus sp.
ACCTGAAACATTGCTTAAGGTACTTAAATCGATAGAGGAAGAGGCTGTCGGCTGCTATTATGTAAAGAACCTTAATGCCGCTACTCTTGCAACTGATCAATATTTTTCTCAATATTAGCTTGATTAGCTATTGCGTCTTCATAGACCTTTATTTCATCCAAAGCAGCCTGATGATCTGCATCCATTTGCGGTTTTTTGTTCTTGTAAGGCATATAAACCGTGGGAACAAATATTATTCCGATAAGCAGTACAATCGCAATCGCAACTGCTGCACCGGGTATTTTATTACTTTTCTTAGCCATTGTTTATTCCCCCTTTGCTGATTCGAGCATTTCGTCGTAATTTGTGCCTCTGCTGATATCAGTACCGTATCCGCTGTCTTCCTCTGTTGTTTCTTCCGGCTTATCTTTACCGACAATCTCAAATGTATGGCTTACAGAATAAATATCCTTTGCCGGCTGTGCAGTTGCACTCATACTTTCAAGAATGTTAAAGAAGCCCTGTTCTATAATATCATTCTGAAGACTAACGTAATCTTCAAGACTCTTAACTTCAAATGTTGTTGTGATTTTGTTTTCATCACTGTCTACTACATAAGTATTTACAAACTCAACATTCTCTGTAAGCTGTTTGAACACTTCATCAAGAGTAAATTCAACATATGCATTCGGTGCAGGAAGAGCCTGCTTATCCTCTTCTACATGGTCAATATCATATTGAAGTTCCTCCTGCTTTGCAAGAAGTTCCTTGATCTCCTCATATTTTTCGGAATGCAGCTTTGCTTCATCGTTCTGCTTACGAACCTCTAATCCGTAAGATTTCATTCCGATAAACGCCATAATTCCGACTGCAATAACAACTACGCCCAAAGCAACCATATTTACAAGACCTGCATTTACAGAGCCGAGATCCACTTTCTGACCGCCTGTTATAACGCCGAGGTTATTCTCGTTTTGAGCACCGCTGTTAACAAGATACAAATATGTATAGAAACATGCTGTCTTATAGCCTGCCTCATCAGCCTCTTTGGTGATTTGAGGTACATTTGTAAGAGATGTAAACGAATCCGAAATAAGATTGATTTCATCAGCGGCTACATTGATCGTTCTTACATGCTTCAGTACGCCCGGAATATACGCCGCAAAATCACTGACATATATTCTGTCAAGCTCAATTCGGCAGCTGAGAAGTACCATTCTGAGGTTTCTTACTATCTCATTTGAAATATTATCAAACATCTGACGCATTTCTCTGCCCGCTTGTGTGGAATTACATTTCTCAGAAATACCTACGCCATACTTTCTTATAACCTCGAAAGCTTCTTCGAGAGAACAGTTCTGATCATTTGCAAATGTATTTACAATATCACCCAAAGGCAGTGGGAACGAATGTACATACACGGGTGTACCGTTCTGCATAACAAGCAATCTTGCAGAACAATAATCGATGCTTATGAGAGCTACTGATGTATCATGACTGTATATGCCTGTCTGTGCCATCTTTATCAGGCTTACGGTCGGAGGGATAAGCTTCCAAAGATTAAGCGACTGCTCTCTGAATGCAGACTTGAGTTCCTCAACGTACGATTTTGGCATAATGTACACATTTGCACTAAGCTGAGCGTTGTCCTCAGGTTTCTGATAGCCTGAACCGTACTCACAGTTTATCAATGAGTAATTGCTTATATCGTCGCTGATAAGCGCCTTTGCTTCGTTCTGTGCGAAAATTTTCAGGAATTTGTCTTTTGCCGGCGTATGCTGATATTCCTGGCTTATTACCTGGTCACCCTCAGCACAAAGAATTACATCTTTAATGTCTATCTTTGCATTACGCATTGCCATTTTTACAACATTTGCGAAATCCCTCGGGAAGTTCCAAGCCTGACCTTTAAGGTTCTCCGGCAGGAATACAACGAGAGGCTCTTTAAACGTTACCTCGTAATCAGGCTTTTTTGCATTACGATCGCTGCCGCTGCTGACAAATGCTTTGCCTGTTTCAGCGGGAGTTATGGAAACATAATACTTTGATACCTGTACAATTACATATTTCATTTTGTGACTGCACCACCCTAATAAAAAATTCCGACCAAATTTAATGGCTTATTCGAATTATTTCTTCGAATTAACCACACTATGATACGTTATAATTATACAATAGATAAGGTACTATTTTCAATGCAAATAATTGTACAAATTATACTCAAATTTCTGTGCAATATTGCTTTATTGCTAATAGAGTACTTGAACGTGTTTATTTTTTTTGTGTTATTTTAATATTTTTTCATATATTTATGGGACAAAAACTGGTTTTTGTGTAACATTTTTCGTAAGGTATCTCCTTTATAAAATATGTATTCTTTTAGCCAAATTATATTCTTATTCAGAATTATGAGTTGGTTGATTTAACGTCAATGTCGAAACTTATCTGAACTTTTCGGTAATGATATTGAAAACTAAAAAATCTTTTGATATAATTACATCAATAGGTAAGGTATAATTTTTGCATAACATATTTTATATTCGGCATAAGTACTTTTGATTTATGAACGGAGGTAAATCTTATGGAAAACAACGGTATTAAAAACTGCAAAAAAGGTTTCACAATGGTGGAGCTTGTAATTGTTATAGCGGTACTGGCTATCCTCTCTTCGATCGCTATTCCTCTTGTGAGAAGTGTAATAAGAGCTTCTCAGCTCAGCACACTGGAAAGTGATTCGGTTACTGTTGAATCTGTACTTACGGCGGCTCTTGTAGATTATGAGGCAGGAAATAAAAACGCACAATACAACAATGCCCCTGCAACGGGTTCTACAAAGGTAAGCGATGTACTAAAAGAGAATAACATTGAAGACGTAGAGTTTTCACGCACTATCGGCGGTGTAATTTACTATATGACTTGGAAAAACGGTCATCTTGAAATAACTAACAGTTCCACGAATTCCTTGTCAAACTCAATGACACTCTATGATTTAAAAACAACATAATAGTATAAAAGAAACCTCAGCACTCAATTACAGATTGCTGAGGTTTTTTGCAGAGAATATTTCATAATAAAGTTTGATTAAGAGCGGAAATACGGTACTCAACACCAAAATCTCCGCTCTTGTCTTTTTGTATTAATTACAGTTCGGAGAACACTTCTCCCAATCCCCTGTTTATCACAAGATCCGCATATCCGTCGAAAGGCGTTGCGGATTTGTTTATAAGCACAATCTTGCCGCCTCTGAAATAACTTATATAACTGCTTGCAGGATACACCGATAAAGATGTTCCGCCGATTATCAGCAAATCTCCGTTTGTAAGTGCTTTTATTGCACCTCTTACAACCTTATCGTCAAGCGGTTCTTCGTATAGTACAACATCAGGCTTTATAAGTCCTCCGCACTCACAGCGGGGAAGTCCTTCTGTGTTAAATACATCTTCCGCACTGTGAAAGCGTTTGCATTTCAAACAGTAATTTCTAAGTACACTGCCGTGAAGTTCAAACACTTTCTCAGACCCTGCTTTCTGATGAAGTCCGTCTATATTCTGAGTTATCACAGCGGATAATTTACCCTGTTTTTCAAGCTCGGCAAGTTTATAGTGAGTAATATTCGGCTCAAATTTCAGCGAGTTCATCTTATCTCTGTAAAACTTATAAAACTCCTCCGTTTTTGCGAAAAAGAAAGTCCTGCTAAGTATCTCCTCGGGCGGATAATCGTACTTCATATTATACAAACCGTCTTTACTTCTGAAATCCGGTATTCCGCTTTCAGTCGATACACCCGCACCTCCGAAAAACACTATTCTTTTGCTTTCGCTTATAAGTTTTTTAAGCTCTGCTATTTTACTGTCCATGTTGCCTCCTCCTCTTTGTCAAAAATGTAATCATACGTTACTCTTGAAATATCAACAACTGCGTCTATCGGTATCTGGTAATCCTCTACTCCGTCCGACATTACCGCTATTATATACGGATACTTCGTGTAAACTATTGCAACATCGTTCTGTACATCTTCAAGCTCGCCTGTCTTATTTGCCGTGCGTACATTTGAAGGAACTCCTGCGGGAATTTTAAGCTTTCTGTCCTGCTCACCCAACAAATGGAGCATATTCTTTGAATGATCAAACTTTCCCTCATATATCATCTGCATAAGCTTGCCCATATCCTCGGTAGTAGTAAAATTGTCATTCACATTGTCGTTCATTCCCATTAGTCTGCCCATTACAGTATTTGTAAGCCCGTTCTCCTTGCAAAAGTCGTTGACCTTTTTCAGTCCCTCATTATAATCTCCTTTACCCAGCATTCTAACAAGGGCGTCTGCTGCTTCATTGTCGCTTATCACTATCATATCCTTTATAAGCTCGTCAACATCATAATAATCGGAGTACTCTTTCTTTATTTCCTCGTATTCTTCATAAACTCTGCACATTACACACAGCTTTATCATGCTTGCCGCCTGCATTTTTTTCTGATTAATACTCAGAACATCTCCTGTTTTTGGTATCGTAATATATACAGACCACTCTCCGCCTACCTGCTGTTTTACATCTTTTATTACTTCTTCTATCTCGGGCTGAAGTTCGTCAAGCGATATACTCATCTCGTCCTCTTCCACTGTCTGAACATTTGCCTCAACAGCCTCTGTTTCGCTGTCCGTAAGAGGTATTTCATCAGGTCTGTTTATCACTGTAATGACTGCCACCGAAACAGATAATAATGCGATAACAGCAAGAGCTGCGATCGATGCATACACTATCCTTTTCTTATCCTTTTTACTCACGTTTATAACCCCTTTACACTGTCTTATTCAGACATATTTTCCGTCTGCTTTTCCCTTTGAAACTTCTCCACCTGCATCATAACGGCACACTCTATTCTCTTCTTGAAAAGCTTGCAGCCGTATTCATATACACCTGTTATCGATCCTGTCGCATGGTATGAGTTTGCCGCACAGCCGCCGCTGCAATACAGCTTTGCCCAACAGTCACGGCACTCGGGTCTTGCATAGGCGTTACACATTTTGAACTCGTTTCTTACCTCATCGTTTGTAACTCCGTCCCAGATGTTTCCCAGACTGTACTTTTCATCTCCTACAAACTGATGACACGGAAACAGCTCGCCCCACGGTGTTACTGCCATATACTCGGTACCAGAACCGCAGCCTGCTATACGCTTATATATACACGGGCCTGCTTTGAGATCAACCATATAATGATAAAATGTAAAGCCCTTACCCTCTCGGTCACGTCTTATCATTTCTTTGGCAAGCAGTTCATACTGATCGAACAGGATAGGCAAATCTTCCTCTGTAAGCGCATACGGATCATCGGGCTTACAGACAACAGGCTCCATGGAAAGCTCCGTAAATCCCAAGTCTGCCATATGAAAAATATCGTTTGTGAAATCCACGTTATTGTGTGTAAACGTACCTCTCATGTAATACCCTCTGTCGCCTCGTTTCTCTATAAAATGCTGAAACTTCGGAACTATCATATCATAGCTGCCCTTGCCGTTTACTGTCTTTCTGAGATTATCGTGTATCTCTTTTCTGCCGTCAAGACTAAGCACAACATTATGCATTTCTTTATTTGCAAAGTCTATCACATCATCATCAAGCAGAACACCGTTTGTTGTAAGAGTAAAGCGGAATTTCTTTTTATGTGTTTTCTCGAGTTCTCTGCCGTATCTTACTATATCCTTTACAACGTCCCAGTTCATAAGAGGTTCTCCGCCGAAGAAATCAACCTCAAGATTAGTTCTTGTACCCGAGTTTTCAACAAGAAAATCAAGCGCCCTCTTTCCTACCTCAAGCGGCATAAGCGCCCTGTCGCCGTGGTATTTTCCTTGACTTGCAAAACAATACTCACAGTTAAGATTACAGGTATGCGCAACGTGCAGACACAGCGCTTTTATAACAGTATTCCTGTTCTTAAAATTAAACGCTCTGTCGGCATATATATCATCTGTATAAAGCTTGCCGTAATGTCTTAATACTTCTATATCGTCAAAAAGCTCGTCAAGCTCTTTCTCTGTTACGTCCTCTTTGTCGGAATACTTATCTAAAATATATCTTTTTACTTCTTCCTTTGTATGGTTCTTATACATACTGATAACATCAAAAGCTACCTCGTCAACTGCGTGTACACTTCCGCTGTATGCGTCTATTATTATATTATAGCCGTTCATTTTATAGCAATGCAACATAAAATTATCCTCCGTTTATAAAAAAAAGAAAGCCGTTTATAATCTAAACGGCTCTGTCACAGCCGCAAGCTAACTCACGGCTGTGTGTTCATTCATCGCTTGAATTACTTCTCGCTTAAGCACTTCTCGCACTGCTGGTTAGCAACGCCGCAAGATGTCTTGCACGCTGACTGACAAGAAGTCTGGCACTCACCGCAACCGCCTGTCTGTACACTTTTCTTAAGGTCACGAGTTTCAATAGTCTGAATTCTTTTCATAAACGGATAACCTCCTTTACAATTTAACATTTTCAGTTTATCACAAATAAGCGTTATTGTCAACGAATTTATAAACTTCATCAAAAAATCACTTTATCCGACATCAGTCTGCCACTGTCCTGTTCGGGTATTTGTATTAAGCGCTATGGAATATCTCAGTATCGCCATACTGTCCGCTGCGGTTACTCTGCCGTCCCCGCTTACGTCTGCAAGGGTAATCTGTCTGTCGCTGCCGAATTTAATAAGTGAAATAGAATACCTCTGAACAAGCAGAGCGTCCGCAGCTGATATTTTGCCGTCCATATTCACATCGCCGTACATATATTTTTCTGCGTCCGTATCGGTATCGGTTTGTGTATCGCTATCTGTTTCTGTTTCGGTATCTGTCTGTGTTTCCGTATCTGTTTCTGTTTCGGTATCGGTCTGTGTGTCTGTGTCGGTTATTGTATCTGTGTCCGTTTCGGTATCGATCTGCGTATCTGTGTCCGTTGTTGTATCTGTGTCCGTTTCGGTATCGGTCTGCGTATCTGTGTCCGTGTCGGTATCGGTCTGTGTTTCCGTGTCGGTTGCCGTATCTGTCTCTGTTTCGGTATCGGTCTGTGTTTCCGTGTCGGTATCGGTCTGTGTTTCCGTGTCGGTTGCCGTATCTGTCTCTGTTTCGGTATCGGTCTGCGTTTCTATTTCGGTTTCTGTTTCTGTTTCCGTTTCTGTTTCTGTCTCTGTTTCTGTCTCTGTTTCTGTTTCCGTTTCTGTCTCTGTTTCCGTCTCTGTTTCGGTCTCGGTTTCTGTCTCGATCTCTGTTTCGGTCTCCGTTTCTGTCTCGGTCTCTGTTTCTGTTTCTGTTTCGGTTTCTGTCTCGGTTTCTGTTTCGGTCTCGGTTTCTGTTTCTGTCTCGATCTCTGTTTCTGTCTCGGTTTCTGTCTCTGTCTCGGTCTCTGTTTCTGTCTCGATTTCTGTCTCTGTCTCGGTTTCTGTTTCTGTCTCCGTTTCCGTTCCTGTATCTACATTTGTTTCACCTGAAGTATCGTTATCGTTGTCCTCTTTAGGCAGCTCCTTATCATATGTACCATTGACGCCGACAGCATATACTTTACAATGCGAATTTGAATGTTCGAGAGGTTCTCCTTCGGAATTTAAAATCTCGTCGCAAGATATTTTTATTTTCAATTCGCTTGCGTTTATGTCAGCAGTACTTTTAAAGCTTACTTTAAAGAAAACCTCGTTGCTCGGAGTATCTTTCTCCTTGTATACAGCGTTTATAGCAACTGTGCTGTCGTAATCATCTTTCGCAACTACGCTATATGAATTTGAAATATACTCGTTTACTTCGATAAATTCAAGATAGTCCTGCCCATCTTCCTCGTACTGTATAGAAAAATTTACTCCTCCCACACCGTTTCTTGAAGAAATTCTGCATAGTACATCTACACTGTCACCGTTTTTTACCGGTTGACTTACTTCATACTTATCTATACTCGGTACATAATCTGCATTAGCATAAAACGGCATACAAAAAAGAAAAATAAAAACCAATGTTATTGAAATAATTTTTTTCATGCTTCTCCTCCGCAGTCAATTTATCTCGCCCTCAGGCATAAGGTCATCGTCTGTTATATCTCTTATAACCTTACATGGTACTCCGTATGCAACCGTACCGGAGGGAATATCCTTCGTTACAACACTTCCTGCACCGATAACTACATTGTCCCCTATGGTAACGCCCGGACATATATGCGTTCCTGCGCCTATCCAAACATTATTTCCTATTGTTATCGGGTAAGCATACTCTAAACCCGCATTTCGCTGTTCGGCTACTATCGGGTGGCCTGCCGTATATATTCCTACATTCGGTGCAATAAGAACATTATCGCCTATCGTTACCTTTGCACAGTCGAGGACTACAAGGTTATAATTGGCATAGAAATTCTCCCCCACCTCTATATTATATCCGTAGTCGCACATAAAAGGGGATTCTATCCAGAAGTTTCCCGCTGCCCTACCGAGTATCTTCTTCATTATTGCTGTTTTCTTCTCCATATCAAGCGGATCTGCTTCATTATACTCCCTGCATAGCTTTTTTGCCTGCTGTCTGTCCTGCACAAGATCCTCTTCAATCATAGAATTGTACAGCATACCTGCAAGCATTTTTTCTCTTTCTGTCATAATTTTTCTTCCTCGCTTTCTCTTAATTTATATAACCAAACAGCTGATACAAAAGACATAATTATCAAAACTACACCTGTTCCTGCCCTTAATCTCCTTCCTGTTGTAACAGTATTGTTCGGACTTGATGTATATTCACGGTGCGGTATATCTGCGCTTTCCTCTGTAATCTCGGGCAAAGAGTAATATTCGGGTCTGCTGCGCATATTATCATCTGAACTTTCTATGCTCTCCATTGACGATACTTCCGGATTGCTCGATACGTTCTCCTTTGACGATACTTCCGGCTTACTCGATACACTCTCATTTGACGATACTTCCGAACTGCTTGATACACTCTCATTTGACGATACTTCCGGCTTACTCGATACACTCTCATTTGACGATACTTCCGGATTGCTCGATACACTCTCATTTGACGATACTTCCGGATTGCTCGATACGTTCTCCTTTGACGATACTTCCGGCTTACTTGATACACTCTCATTTGACGATACTTCCGGCTTACTTGATACACTCTCATTTGACGATACTTCCGGATTACTTGATACACTCTCATTTGACGATACTTCCGGCTTACTCGATACACTCTCATTTGACGATACTTCCGGATTGCTCGATACACTCTCCTTTGACGATACTTCTGAACTTTCGATTATTGAAGAAACGTTACTGTTTTCCGATAATGACGAAATAGTACCGTTCACGGGAACTCCCGAGGAAAAAATCACTCCCGACAGCACTCCCACACCTGTAAGAAACAATACTGCGCAAATAATACTCATAACGAAAAAAAATCCCTTACTGTGTATCCTTTTATAAGAAGAGGGAGGCTGCTGCGGCTGCACGGAATTATACATAACATTTCTTCCATAGTGTTTGAGCATTTCTTCTTCAACATATCTGTCAAGATTTTCTGAATACTCTCGGTTGTCATCGTTATCATAATTCATTTCTCCCCCTCCTTTCTTTTTTATACAATATCCCTTATATCATTATAACCATTTTTATTTCAAATAGCAAGAGTTTATATTTTATTATACAAAAACACCACATAAAGCAATTCGCTGAATGTGGCGTTACTGTATTAGTATTCTACTGTTATTTCATCATCGCCCGAACCGTTATTCGCAAGAGCCTTATCAGACATCAAAACAGAAAGCGTCTTGTAATCTGCAATTCCTGTAACCTCCAAACTGTTTACGCTCTGGAAATAGCTTACGGCATAAGCTGTTTCTTCGGTAAAGTTTTCATCAGCAGAACCCTCCATATATCCAAGACTTATCAATCTTTCTTCGATATATTTTATATGCTTGTATGTTTCACCGATTGTATAGAAAATACCCTCTTTCGGAGTAAACGGCGGTTCATACTTTGGTTTTACATTCTGAAACTCATCAGGCCATTTCTGCGTACTCTTGTATGATTCATGTGCTTTATCTGCAATATAATCAACCGTAATAAGCCTTGTTTTGCCCTGAAGCTGAACATACTTTCTCGGAAGAGTAAATATCTTACTGTTATTAAGAGCTTTCAGACTCCTCAAATCAGAGTTGCTTGCAATTGCCTCTGCAACTCCTGTATCACAGAAAATAATATCAGGATTACTTTTCAGAAGCATATCTATTCCAACATAGCCGTTATCATCATCTGCAAGAACATTCGTTACACAAGCCGAATCCAAAAGTCCCGACACATAGCTATCTCCGTAAGCTACTGTACACTCATCGTCTTTCAGCTCATAAATATAACAGCCTGTTGTAATTACATTAGTTTCTCCTATTTGCAGCTTTATTGCGTCTATATCGTTCTGTATAGACTCAAGAGAACTCATAGCTTTCATCTTGCCATTATAGCCTCCGCCAAGTATTGAAGCTATGCTGTTGTAAAGCTTTTTAAGCTCATTAGCGTTAGTTGCAGGTTTAATTATAATAACATCTATACCGCTCGCTGTAAGCTCCTCTTTATAATCGGGGTCAATGCTTTCGTCACCTATTATCAAATCAATTCCAAGTTCCGCAAGTTTTTTTCTGCTGGGTTCATCGGGTGTTCCTACCGAGGGAAGAATAGACAAAGCCTCATTCGTGCAGCTGTCACTTATCGCCGCAAGCTTTCCCTCATATCCGCAGGCGATAACAATATCTGCAAGGTTATCGCTAAGCACTGCCACATTCTCAGGCGCTTGCTCGAAAACCATATTTCCGACTGTAACGGGATAGTCAAATCTGTTATCATCAGCGTCATTTATAACAAGGTCGCAGGCAGACGCAGATATTACCAATCCGACCGACAATAATAATGCAAACATTTTTTTCATACAATATCCTCCGATATGTCATCGTCATAAAATCCATTATAATTTTACATTCTTTTTTGCGTTATGTCAAACCTATTTATATAAAATTATTGTAAATTTATTAATTTACCGGTTATTACAGAAAAAAACTCCTAAGTCACCGCAAAAACGGTACAAAGGAGCTTTTGTTATATCAGTCGGCAGTTTCTTGTGATACCATATTCTCAACCTGATACGTTATATACTCTCTTATTTCCTCGGCACCCTCTCCTGTAATGGCAGAGAAAGGAAACTTCGGTACGTCTTCAAAGCCTGCAAGCTCTTGTTTTAATTCCTCAAGCCTTTTTGCCTGCTGAGTTTTTTTAAGCTTATCCTTTTTTGTAAGCACTATTATAAACGGCATTTCTCTCTCATACAGATATCTTATCATATCCATATCTTCATTTGACGGTGCGTGACGCATATCTACTATCTGTACCACCAAACAAAATTTCCTGTCCTGATTAAAATAGCCCTCCATTAGCTCTGCCCAACGCTGTTTTTCTCCTTTTGAAACCTTAGCATAGCCATATCCCGGTAAATCCACAAGGTGAAATTTATCCACCTGAAAGAAGTTTATTGTTGCGGTTTTTCCGGGAGTTGCACTGACCCTTGCAAGAGCCTTGCGGTTTACAAGCTTATTTATAAGAGAAGATTTTCCGACATTACTCCTGCCCGAAAAAATCACCTCGGGCATAGTTGACTCCGGCAGCTGAGAAGCCTTTCCTGCGGCAAACTGAAATTGAGCATTATTATAATTCATAGAAACCTCTCTTCATCATACAGACACAGTATCCGTAACGCTGTCGGAAGCTGTATCTGTTGTCTTTTTAGATTTTTTCTTTACGGCAGCAGGCTGTTCCTCAACCTTTTTTTCATAAGTAGAATCGAGTGTAAAGGCAATTTTCAGAACCTCATCAATATACTCTACGGGGATAATGTTTATCTTGTCCTTTACTACTTGATCTATCTCAAAAATATCCGATTCATTGTCTTTAGGTATAATAATGGTTTTTATTCCCATTTTATACGCTCCCATAGCCTTTTCTTTAAGACCGCCTATCGGAAGTACCTTTCCTCTGAGCGTTATCTCTCCGGTCATAGCAACAAAGCGGTTTACAGGCTTGTTTGTAAGTGCCGAAATTATCGCGGTAGTCATCGTAATTCCTGCGGAAGGTCCGTCTTTCGGAACTGCACCCTCGGGGGCATGAATATGAATATCAAGTTTTTTATAGAAATCAGGGTCTATATTAAGTTTCTCCACTCTCGTTCTGACACAGGTTACAGCTATTCTTGCCGACTCTTTCATAACATCGCCCAAAGAACCTGTAAGCTCTATCTTTCCTGTGCCGGGTACGACAGCAACCTCAATAGGAAGTGTTTCTCCTCCGACAGCAGTCCATGCAAGACCGTTTACAAGACCAACTTCATTTTTCGCAGAGAGTGTGTCGTCCTTATACTTAATGGGACCGAGATAACTCTCTATGTTTTTCATATCTATTTTGTACGGTGTTTCTCGTTCGCCGCTTGCGATCTTCTTTGCTATTTTCCTCATAACGGACGCAAATGTTCGCTCAAGGTTACGCACACCTGCTTCACGGGTATAACCGTCTATTATCGCATACACGGCAGACTGAGTAAATTTGCAGTCGGCTGATGTAAGCCCGTTGTTTTTAAGCTGTTTCGGAATAAGGTGCTTTTTAGCTATGTTGAATTTCTCTTCACGGTTATAGCTGCCTATCTCGATTATTTCCATTCTGTCTTTCAGAGGTCCCGGTATCATCGAAGCGTCGTTTGCGGTTGTAATAAACATTACATTGCTAAGGTCAAACGGCAAATCTATATAGTGATCACGGAATGTATTGTTCTGTTCGGGATCAAGCACTTCAAGCAATGCGCTTGTCGGATCTCCCTTATAATCAGACGCAAGTTTATCTATCTCATCAAGAATAATAAGCGGATTGTTTGTATCGGCATTTTTTATTGCGGTAATAATTCTTCCCGGCATTGAACCGATATAAGTACGTCTGTGACCTCTTATTTCAGACTCATCGTTAACTCCGCCCAAAGCAACTCTCTCAGCCTTTCTGTGTATTGCCTTTGCTATCGACTGAGCAATTGATGTTTTACCAACTCCCGGAGGTCCTACCAAACACAGTATTTGTCCCTTTACGTTAGGGGTAAGCTTTCTTACAGAAAGATATTCAAGAATACGCTCCTTTACCTTATCAAGTCCGTAGTGACGTTTATCAAGAGCCTTGGCTACTGCAGGAATATCTATTTTTTCTTTGCTTTGTTTATTCCAGGGCAATTCTACGCACGTTTCAATATACGAACGCAGCACATAAGCTTCCTGTGCTCCCTCGGTGGCGTTCTTTGCCTGCGAGAAAACATAAACTCCCGTCATGACACCGTTGGCCTTTGCATTCATGTATTGTGCATGGAAGTTATCATCGTTGTGCATAGTGAGCGCACTCTTTCCGTACGATGTCCATGTGACTCTCATGATCGCAAAGTCGACTCCTGCTGCCTTCGCGTCGTTGAAGCGGCAGTTCTTGGACTGCCATTCCGAGATATCTACGCCATTTACGATGAGATTATTCGTAAACCTTCCGTTATGGTAGTACGACGAATAGTCCGCATTGCTGAACGGGCTCGATGTCTGGAATTCTGAGGCGGCAAATACCTCTCCGTCAACAAAAGCTCCGCTTATGAACACGCATAAAGCCAGCATGAAAACAAGCGCAGTCTTTGCTAAGTTCCTCTTGCCCCTTTTATTCTTCATTTATATGCTCCCCTTTCGGTCGCAATTGCGCTTCTGACAATTGATAATATTACTGGTATATATTATCAGAAGGTTGCTACCTCAGGCTTGCATGCTTCACATTTTTTAAGATTCCTGATGTACAGAACAGGGCCCTTTTCCTGATACGCATCAGTGTATTCGCAGCGCACTTTTGCTGTGATCTCGATCCAGTCGCCGACGCTGAGTTTTTCAGCCCCCGCGTAATATGCGAGCAATCCGGCAAACTGTATGTCCGCCTCACAGCAGGTCATCACGTGGCGGCCGAAGGCGAACTGCCCCTCAGGCAGCTCATCGGAGAGCGCGACACGGCCTTTTATGATGAAGGTCTTGCCGTCGTAATCGTCCTCGTTCTCATTGATGTCTCTGTACCACTCCGCGTACCACTCGTCCTCGATCTTTATCTTCGAGGCATTCATGTCGTAAGGCAGAGGATCGATGATGTCATCAGGTTCTATGTCGTCGATGCCGTACTCGTAGACTATCATGTTGCGGCGGTTGGCGATCCTGACTTCCTTGTGGTAAGGCATCTTGTCGAAGCCCTTTTCGCAGCGGTTGAAGACCACCATGTCCGCAGTCTGCATTTTGTTGAAGCAGAGCTGGCGCATGTTCTTGTTGTACATCATGAATGTGGTAGTGTCGAAGAGCGCCATTTCCTGGGCGATGACCCAGTCAGGCGGCATGGCGGCAAAGAGTTTCTGGTTCTCCCACATGCCGTTCATCTCAACGACAACGCGGTCAAATCCGCCCTGCCTGTCCATCCTTCCCAGATTGACTTCGTTCAGCTCGGCTTCAGTCTTTATGCGTTCCACCCTGACTCCCGGGCCTACGAACTTCTCAGGCTCGTACTGGACTTCGCCGTTCTCGCATATCAAAAGGAGGGTGCGGCCGTCGTCGCCGAACTCATGATTCTCGAGCGTTTCCTTTATGCATGATGTCTTGCCGGCTCCACGGAAGCCGGTGAACAGATAAACAGGTATTTCTCTCATGACAGTTTAAACAGCTCGTGCAGTTTCTCCTTGTTGAGTCTTGTTCCGATTACAGCTACCATCGCCCTCGCCCGGCACATAGTCGAACTCCAGCCATCCTCCGTCGGCATTCTCTACGATGCCCTTTGCTCTGATGACCTCACCGCATTCATCCAGACTGTCAATGATATCCTCGAGCTCAGCCTTGGTATACTTGTTGCTTGTCTGAGCTCCGACTTCATCGAATACCTCATCAGCATCGTGTCCGTGGTGGTGATGATGGTGATGGTGGTGATGTCCGCATCCGCACTCATGGTCGTGGTCGTGGTCATGATGGTGGTGCTCATGCTCAT
>CACWKD010000042.1:0-14708 GCA_902761345.1 uncultured Ruminococcus sp.
AGGGACAGCGTCCCTGCTCGCCGAAGGCACGCTCCAGCCCTTTTAGGGGTGAATTTCTCAAACAGTCCGGTGGACTGTTTGAGAAAGAGGGGCATTTTGGCAGAGAATGCCCCTAAATGTAAACTATGAATAGATTTCTTCTCATAATAGGGTAACGAAAAAAATGTACAACACTCAGCTAAAGAACAGATTTTAATAGCACAACAGGTTAAATTAGTTTTAAAAAAATAATAAATTGTAATAATGTTGCTTTAAAATATAATAGATTTGTAATTGACAATTATACTATGATTTGGTAAAATAAGATATAAAAACATAATTATATATATATACAATGGTGGAGTATTATGCAAAGTGAGGCAGAATAAAATGCAGAAGAAAAAAAAGCTTTCTGTAAAGCTTAAAATGAAGCGTGTCGGCAATATTGCAATAGTCATATTTGTCGCAGCAGTTGTGATTTTATCTGTATTTTTCCCTGTGCTTAGAATTTACGGCTCGTCTATGAGTCCTACTCTTGCGGACGGAGATATCGCAGTTGCGGTAAAAATAAGCAGTATCTCAATCGGCGATATTCTTGTTTTTGAACATAACGGAAAAACGCTTATAAGGCGGTGTATCGCACAGTCCGGTGATTGGGTCAATATAGATACGAACGGCAATGTTTTTGTTAATAACGAGAAAATAACAGAACCATACATATACAGAAAATCCATAGGTGAATGTGATATTTCTTTTCCATATCAGGTGCCGGAGAACAGCTTTTTTGTAATGGGAGATAACAGGGGAATTGCCGTAGACTCACGCCTAAGAGAGATAGGCTGTGTGAGTAAAGATGACCTAAAGGGTAAGCTTCTGTTTAGATTGCTGCCGATAGGTAAATTTTCACTTAATGAGAATAGAGAATTAAACTATGAAGCTTAAAGACAATATTTCAATAATCATACTTGTAATTGCTATGCTTGTTGGACTGTCGCTGTTGCTTTATCCTACCGTAAGTAATGCGTGGAACCAGCGACACCAGTCAAGGGCAATAGCGGAATATATAGATATTGTAGAAAATCTCGATAGCGAGAATTACGAAAAAATCCTGAATGCGGCAATAGAATATAATAAAAACCTTGCCGCAGGTACACAGGCGCATGAGCTTAGCCGTGAAGAAACAGCGCTTTACAACAGCGTTCTTAATATAGGAAATACGGGAATAATGGGTTATCTGAATGTTCCTAAAATCGACTGCTATCTTCCTATTTATCATGGTTCGGATATAGAGATAATGCAGGTAGGTATAGGTCATGTTGAATGGACAAGTCTGCCTGTCGGGGGCGAAAGCTCACACTGTGTATTAACAGGTCACCGTGGTTTGCCCGGTGCAAAATTATTTACTCACCTCGACAAAATGGAAATCGGAGATACATTCACGATAATTGTACTTGACGAGGTGTTTATATATAAGGTGGACGACATTTCGATCGTTACTCCGGAAGAAACAAACAACCTTACTGTTCAGGAGGGAAAAGACTACTGTACTCTTATGACCTGTACGCCTTATGGGGTAAATTCCCACAGACTGCTTGTTCGAGGAGTGAGGATAGATGAAAATGACCCCGAAAGAATATCCTCCGATGCAATAAGGATAAATCCACTTATAGTGTCGTCTGTAATAATTGTACCTGTTATTATGGTAATACTTGGCAAAAAAATTATAAAGGACAAAAAGAAAAAGAATGTCGATCGTATGAAAAATCAATAGAATATACATCAGCAAATTTGCTGATAAATTTGCTGATGTAAAAAAGGAAAGATGAATATGTACAGAAAGATAATAAGCTTTGGAATACCGCCTAACAAGGAGAGGAGGATAGTGGCAGCAGCGTCTGTTGTTCTTATATATAAACTGTGTGTGCAATAGGAGGAAAAAGAATGGATAATAATAAATCCGAAAACAGACGGTTTGGAAAATCAGCTATCCGAAAATTTTTGATGTCTGCTCTGTCTATGGTGCTGCTTGTGCCTATCTGCTCATCGATGGCACTGCCCGCACTCAGCGTAACGGACGATGGATATGTGTCGGATACTGAAAATGCCGAAACCGAAATTGATCTCGCCGATCACGAGATCGTAGAAACTCCCGACGAGCCTGACGAGGTTACGGAGGAGGTTTCAGAAGAAGAACAGGAACCGGAGGAACAAAAGCCTGAGAAGAAGTCGGATAAAAACTATGTTCTTTCGAAGGCAACTCCTGCAAGCGGAACTTGCGGCGCTAAAGCCACATGGACGCTTGACGCAGACGGAGTTCTTACTATTTCGGGTGAGGGCGATATGCAAAGCTACAATTGGAATCAAGCGCCTTGGCTCGGACAGAGAAATAATATTACCAAAATTGTAATTGAAGAAGGTATAACTCGCATTGGTACTGCAGCTTTTCATGCTTCAAGCGTAAAAGAGGTTGAGATTGCAGCGTCAGTAAAGTATATTAACTATGCTGCTTTTTACCAGTGCACAAGCCTGACAGATATTAATATTATAGATACTGAGGAAACGCCATCTCAGCTTTCTTTGTTGGGTCAGCAGTGTTTCAGCGGCTGTAATGCTCTTGAAGAGGTAACAATACCTGGAAATATTACTCAAATAGACAATCAAGCATTCGAAAGCTGTGCAGCTCTTAAACATGTAACTCTTTCCGAGGGCATTAAATATGTTGGAGCATATATGTTCAGATACTGCAAGGCTCTTGAAACCGTTGAACTTCCTGATAGCGTAACCACAATAAGAAGCGAGGCTTTCAACGGCACGGCTCTTTCAGGAATAAAATTCCCTTCGAATATAACTGAATTGCAATATGCCGCATTCTATAACTGCGACAGTCTTACAGAGGTTGAAATTCCCGAAACGGTCAAGACTGTTGGAACACAGCTGTTTGATAACTGCTCAAATCTTGTAAAGGGAAATATTCCGACAAGCTGGACATCTATACCAAATCAGATTTATCGTGACACCAAGCTTGCTGAAATAGAAATTCACGATGGTATAACATCAATAGGAAATGAAGCATTCAAAAATACTCAGCTTACAGAGGTAACTATACCTGATAGTGTTACATCATTTGGAGACGGAGCTTTTCGAGAAAATAAACTGTTGGAAAAAATAAATATTCCGGACGGGGTAGAAACAATACCGGGTGCATTTATCTATAACTGTCCGCTCATAACAGAAATTAATTTGCCCGACAGCGTTAAAACAATCGGCAACAGTGCATTTGAGAGTACAGGCATTAAAGAAATCGAGATACCCGATGGCGTTACGACACTCGGAGGATATGCTTTTAAGAATTGTAAAAGTCTTAAAAAAGCTATACTTCCCGATAGTATAACATCAATAGGAGTACAATGCTTTTATAGTTGTACATCTCTTGAAGAATTGAAACTCCCTGCAAATATTACAAGCATACCGAATGAAATGTGCAGAGAGTGTACTTCTCTTAAAGAGGTTAATATCCCTGACGGTGTGGTTACAATCGGAACATGGGCGTTTGCGTATGCAAAAAATGTGGAAACACTTGTAATTCCCGATTCGGTTACTACCATATACGAACACGCTTTCCGTGATTCGACTTATAAGGAAATACAGTTTTCTAAGAATCTTGTGCGTGTAGATTATGCCGCATTCTACAACTGCGACAATCTCACAGAGGTAGAACTCCCCGATACTATTACAACAATGGGCACACAGGTATTTGACGACTGCTCTAATCTTGTAAAGGGTAATATACCTAAAGGACTAACGTATGTGCCTGCGTGTATTTACAGATCAACCAAGCTTGCGGAAATAGAACTGCATGATGGTATAACCACTATAAATGAAAGTGCTTTTCAAGGTACGAAAATCCAAGAAGTAACAATTCCGGAAACTGTTGAAACAATCGGTGTAAATGCTTTCCGAGCTTGTACTGAACTTTGGGAAATAGATATCCCAACATCTGTAAAAACAATAGGCAACGGCGCTTTTTATAACTGTAATCGTTTTACAGATGTGTATATCCCCGAAGGTGTAGAAACAATTGGTAATTATGCGTTTATGTGGTGTTCTCAACTACAAAATGTTATTATCTCCGATACAGTAAAAACTATAGGTAGTGAGGCATTTCGTAATTGTGCAGAACTCCGCAGCATTAATATCCCAGAGGGTGTTGAGAGTATAGGTTCATGGTGTTTCTATCAAGATTACGCTCTTAAAAAGGTACATCTTCCGGACAGCCTTACTTTTATGGGAGAAAGAGCATTTCAGGAGTGTACCCGACTTACAGAAATCAATATCCCTAATCAAATCACAAGAATACAGTCATGGGCTTTCTACGGCTGTTCAAGCTTGCAGGAAATCGAATTCCCCGATTCGCTTCTGTCTATAGGCAGAGAAGCTTTCAGAGGAACTGCTCTTAAAGAAGTTAGGCTTAACGAGGGATTCCTGTACACGGAATATGCATCGTTCGGCTGGATTGGCTCGCTTAAATCCGTTATATTTCCAAGTACAATGACGTCGGTAGGTCAGGAAGCATTCAGAGATACCGCTATCACAGAAGTAATAATGTATGATGGATTAAAAACAATAAATTATGCAGCGTTTTATAACTGTAATAGTCTAAAAAAGGTAGTACTTCCTGAAAGTATTACATCTATGAGTTCTCAAGTGTTTGATGATTGTGATAATCTTGTAAAATGTAACTTTCCGTCAAGTCTTACTTCTGTACCTGCTTACACTTTCAGAAAAACATCTCTTGCGGAAATAACTATCCCCGAGGGTGTTACTGTTATTAACGAATATGCTTTTAACAATACCAAGCTTAAAGAGGTTACTATTCCCAATAGCGTAAAAGAGATTAAATCGAGCGCATTCGACACCACACTGATTAAAGAAGTAACTATTCCCGAAAACGCAAAGACATTTGGCGAAGGAGTTTTTGCAAACAATCCAAATCTCGAAAAGGTCAACTTTACATATGACATGACAGAGATTCCAAAAACAATGTTCTACAACTGTGGTTTCAAGGAGTTCACTCTTCCTGCTTCTGTGCAGATACTCAGAGAGGGTGCATTCAACGAGTGTAAGAATTTAAAGAAGTTTACATTCCCCGAAAATTCAAACATTACTACTCTTGAGAATAATGTATTTGGCTCTAAGATGACATACTTCTATAATGTTCCCGCAGATTTAACTGTTACAGCAAGTTCGTTTAATAACACTAATCGTTCATACGGTGTAAAATTAAACGTGATAATAGATGAACCTTCAAGCAGTATGACTGTAAAGAACCGTCTTATGGCAGGCTTTATCGATACTGTAACAGTAGATACATCTGTACAGACATTGAATGCGTCTTTACTCAGATCATTTATGGACGACGCAGATACAAGGCTTTACTTCAAGCCTAATGCTCACTTTGAACTGACAGGAAATGTTATTATAGACGACTATCATATAATATCACTTCTGGAGGGCGAGTACATAGCAGACGCAAACGGAATTTTGTATAGGATCGAGGACGGAAAAGCAAATGTTGCATATTGTCCGCCTGAACCTACAGAGGTTTCAATTCCTGCAAAGGTTGGAGATTATGAGGTTGCAGGAATTGAAAGTAACGCTTTTGCTTCCGCTAAAAAACTAACAAAGATTACCTTTGCTTCACCTAAAAAGATTACAACTCTTAAAAGCCTTGCATTTGCACATGCAGAAAATCTTGTATCTATCAATGGAAAAACTAAAGATCTTGATGTTGTTGCAGCTCTTGGAACTTCATCATTGTATGATACAGAGGCGATAAAATTTAAGAAGCTTTTTGTTGAAACAAAGATAACAGCAACAGAAGAAACTCATGTAAATAAAGATATTGAGATAGGAAAATACGATCAAAAGAGTACAGAACCGTATGTAGCTATAAAGACAGCTCACTATCTGACAAGCAACACTGTACTTGATGCAAGTGACCCGAATTACAATTATGCGCTTTATACGGGTCAATCTGAAATGAGTACGATAATTATTTCTCCGCAGGGAAGTAGGGGATATAAATACTCTGTATTCCTTCGTTTCCTTGATAATTACGGTAAACTAAATCTTCCTATGGGAAAGAGTACATTTAAAACTCCTGCCGGAAATACTTATGAGGTGTATGTTTCTAATATTGACGGCGCAGGCTTTTATCGAATAGATTTCCCCGAGCTTATACCCGGAGATACTCTTTCGGTAGATATAGTAGCCGATGTAGCCTCACCTATTAGCGAAGGTGATACATTGCTGCTTTGGGGCGAGATTTATGCTCCCGATCAAACACCTTATACTGTTCCCGATAAGTTGCCCGATAATTACCAGCGTATAACATGGGAAACAAAGCCAAAAACTTTTGGTATTACCGCAAACAACTGGTATAACAATGGCGAGATGAAATTTAACTGGAACGGCAAAGAAGTTACTCTTCAAAATGCATATTACTTTGCTCCGACAGACATAAAAGATATTGCTCTTGATACCATAGGCAGCGACTATGTTCGTTCGATAGACTATAAGTTTACAATTACTATCCCCGAGGGGACGGAATTTAAGCCCGAATATATAGACGCTATACAGAACGGCAAGTGGAAGCGTGCCGTAATAGACGGCAATACATCTTATTTCTATGTTGACTATAACGGAACATGGGCGCAGGTGTTCGCAGTTTCCACCTCGGCAAGAAACAGCCTTAGCTCAGACGGCAATGGTAATTATCAGCCTGATATTACCGGAGTAAGCTATGATGAAGAGACACAATCACTTAGTTTCTACTGGACTGTTATAAACGATAACGAGAATAAGGAAATTGCAACACACTACAACACAACATTTATTAACGGAAATGTTATCAGATTAACAGATGAATTTATTGATGATGTAAATTCTTCCGCAACATTCAAGAACCTTACAACAGAAACAAGCTGGGAGCAGACTGTACATTATACTTATTCGGCAGATCAGACTGCGGAATCAAGTCGTACGGCAACGTATCAGATAAAGCCTGCACAGCTGAGGTTTACGAAAACCAGATCTAACTGGGATACCTACATGGGTTACTACTCTCGTACTTTTACTCTCAAAGCAGAAAACCTTGGCATTACACCATACAAGAAAATAAGACATGTTGAAGATGTTCTTAACGAAGTTTACTACGTAGGTATATACGACATTTATAAAATGTTTATGACCGATACATACGGTGAATATCTGAAAATATCTGTTAAAGGTGCGAAGTTTGAGCCTTTGAAGGGTGACAGTTCTCAATATACTGTAATGGGAACTGACGGTTGGACTCATCAGCTCACGGCTTATACGACTTCCTCTCCGAATTCATCTATGACAGATGAAGAATACTTTAATTACAAATACGGAAGAGGGGCTGTTACGACTACCGTCGATCACCCGGATTATTCAGAAAATCACACGCTCACATTTACTCGTGAGGGCGAAAATATTGTAGTAGTTGTTGACGGCAAGGATACATACAGACGACAGACAGCAGAGGGTCTTGCAGAATTATATGAAGAACTTGGATATTTCGTTCACTTATCGGATATATATACTGTTGAATGGAATATGCCGGAAACAGAATGGATATACGGCGATCCGCTCGTATTGTATGTTCGCATTAATACAAAATCAACATTTATGATGCTGAACGTTGATACAGCTACTGAACATCCGTATATAGGCTGGAAGTCTAATACGGCGTCTGTATATGATAAAGACGGAAGTCTTTTAGTTTCTGATACGGACAGAGATGAAAGTTTTTTGGCTTCTGCATCAGACAGTATGGAGGTTCGTTGGGGTTCATACATAGGCGAAAACAGTTATGTTACATACGGACTCGGAAACTACACAACGCTTTCTACACGAGTAAGATATTTTGAGTATAATTCTCAGTATAATGTAGTACCGTTTATTCACCATATACATGGTGCGGCTCTTGCTCTTATTCCTTCCGAAACAACATGGAACAGAGCGAACAAGCAGCTTAAAGGTCTTGAAAAGTACAAGTACGTTGACGGTAACAACAATACCACATGGTACTACAAGCTTGATAAGCCCGGCGAATACAGAAATGTTTCAATAGGCGGTTATCTTGCCGATAAGGTGGTTGTTCAAGTAACACCAACAGGCTACGACTACTTCATTTATTGGTATTTTGCTGCCAATGGATATGACAGCACAGTAACTATTCCTATAATTTACACATCTAATTATAAAACAAAAGCTGCGACTAATCCATCAGGCTCAAAAACTTCCGAGATATCAGGTGCAAAGCTTGATGAAAAGGTATCCGGCGAGGGTGAATACACAATATACAGAGAGTCATGGCTCAATGACCACGAACTGCACCGCCTTTATACATCAAGCAGCAGTGGCAGCGGAAAAATAATCACAGGTTCTAAGTATATTGTTACCGAACGAGGAGAAACCCCGGAAGAAGATTCACTCGACACATATTCTATTGTTCATGCCAATGATAAGGTAACATACAGATTATCCGTTAAGGCTCTCGGCGATGTAAACGAGAAGTATATTCTGACCGTACTCGGCAAAAACCTTTACGACCTGCTTCCTGAAAGCTCAAACGTACACGAATGGGAAAAGGGAGTAAATGTTCTGAATGTAGAATATATAGGCGAGGACGGAAAAGAGTACAAGACCATAGATATGAACGGTACAAAGATAAATGCAATAGACAATGGCGACGACTGGTATATCACCTACAACGGCAGAACACAGGTAAGCTCAGGAGCAAACGCACCGAAGTACCAATGGCTGACGTGGGGAGATGACTTCCGACTTAGGCTATATGACGAAACCGTATATATTTACATTACTCTTGAAATGCCCGATAAGGAAATATGGGAAGATTATGCGGATTCAATAAAAGGCTCTTCCGATTATACTATCAAAAATAGTCTGTATGTATATCAGAATACACAGAATGCTCACACAAATGATGAAATACACACAGTATCACACGAACTTGCACTCCAGGGCGAGGCTATGCTCAACAAAGGCGTAGTCGGTACGGGAAGGCATGCTTATATTGGCGGTTGGGATAGTACTGATGGTTGGAATGAATATAATAAAACAATATCTTTCTTTACACAAACAAACGACAGCAGAAAATATTATGTAAATGATGATTATTATCAGAGAGATATAACATATTATATTTCAATTTACAACAGCGGTAAAGTCAGACTTTATATTGATGATCTGTACGATGTTCTCCCAAAAGGATTTACTTTTAAGGGAAACATTAATTATAGTCTTACTTCAATTGGTGCGTCATATTCTCGTACAAATGAGTGGCAATATTTGAACACAAGAAACTGGGATAATTACAAGAATATTGCAGTTGTTCAGTCTGAGGATGGTAAGAATGCTACATATAAACGTGGTTATATTTATGCTGATACAGAGATGCTTGATGACGGCAGACAAAAGATAAATTTCCATATACGAAAGAACACATGGGGATATGATGATTTTAACTATGATCCAAGATACGATAATAAAGTTTATCTAAGTCCGGGGCAGGCACTTGTATTCTGCTACTCCTGCTACACCAACGGTGAGGAAGAAACAGAGGACTACGCTAACAGTGAAGTTGCGATGAAACACTTCAACTACAACGACGAGGGCGTAAGACTTTCAAACGGTACTGTTTACGGCAGAGATATGTTTACATCAGAGAGAAACGACGGCGCAGCATATCTGCTTGATGACGGTCAGGCAAAGGGTCACGGTTTTATGAACGGTAATACAAATACCCAGTGGCTCTTCTCCGAGGTTGCAGTAAGACGAGGCGGAATAGAACCGGGTATAACAGACTTTGTTGACGGAATATATCATACAGATGAATCTAATACAAAGGCAGAAAGCAATTCCTTCGCACTATTCACAGATAAGATAACATGGAGGAACACAGCTTATAATGACGGTAACTATACTCTTACAGATTACACTCTTACTAACGTAATGCAGAGACCGTTCCGTTTTCTTGATACGATTGACCTTTCATGGCAGTATTCAGGCAACTACTATAATTCAAGACCTAATGTACAGCTTATGGAGTTTACAGAGTGGGCTGAAGACAGCAGTTGGGTGAAATTCAAATATAATGGTCAAGAGCATACAATTGATCTTGATAATGAATGGCATTATATCAATTATAATGAGCCGACAACAAACGATGAGGGCGAAGAAGTAATCGAACCGTCACCGCAGGATTACGAAATTCGTATGGTAAAAGATCCTGCGACAGGGGATATGACTGTTGATTTCCGCTTAAAAGACAAATGGTGGAGTATCCCTGAACACGGAAATGTAAAGTTGTATTGTTCAACAAAAGTTCCGCAGGGCGATGAATGGGAAAACAAATCATTCTACAATAATGCATTTATTACACCTAATTCACAGACATTTGATGAGAGAAATATAACAAAGGGTATTTCAGTCAGATACAGCGGAATAGAGGAAGATCAGAATTCTGTAAAGAACAGCACACAGCTTCCTGTATCGTACGGTAACTCTACAAGCTCTTATATAAAGGTTGAAATGACAAATGACGCTAAAAATGCGGCGCTTTCGACAGAAGATGAGAACTTTATTATCCTGCCGAACACATCAAAGGATATTACTTACACGATGAATGTTACAAGTCAGAAACGACCTCTTGTACAGCTTATTGCTATTAATAACCTCCCTGATATAGATGATCATGAAACCTTTAATACAAATACACCTCGAAACAGTAAGTTTAAGGTTAATTTTGCTCAAGTAGTTGCTCCTAAAGTAATAATTACAGAGGAAAACAAAACCACAGGAATAGTGCTCGACCCGAGTCTTTATACTGTACAGTATTCTGATAAGACAGAGTACAATAATGCGGACTGGGAAGGCAGAGATGACGGTTGGTATGATGAACCAACAGAGAACTCTCGTTCTATCAGGTTTATTATCCTTGATGATACAGGAACGCTCATGAAAGTTAAAGCAAAGATAGATATGAGCTTTAATTCAGTTGTAGAGGGCGAGCCAACTCAGGGACAGTTTGCATGGGATACATTTGGTTATCATTGTACCGCATATAATACTCCTGTTGCACAGGAGGCTGCGCCTACCAATGTAGGTGTGGGTGTACCGAGTATTCCGTTTATGGAAAAGAAACTTACTGACGAAGCAAACGGCGAATGGAATGCCGAAGAAGATGTAAAGTGCAGATTTATCATCTATAAGAGTGAGGAAATAAGAGATCTTAATACACTTGAAAACGATGAGGAAATAGCCGCAGCTATTGAGGCAAAGAATGTGCCATATACATATTGCGAGCTTGAAGTCAAGAAAGGTGAATCGAAATCAGAAAGCCTTTCACTTGATATGAATTGCTTTACATACTCAGACGGTAAATTCACAGAAACAGAGGAGCCGTTTGAATGGACGCATAACGCAAAGTATACTGTTATGGAACTTCCTCTTGCAGATAATAACTATGCTTACGGCGACATCAACGACTCAACAGGAAATACGCATACATTTACTTACAATCATTCAAAGCAGAAATATATAACAGCAAAGAATAAGTTTAAGCTCTGGAGACTTGGTATAATCAAGACAGATGAAGCCGGAAATACACTTGCAGGTGCAGCGTTTGGTCTTTACAGTCCGTTTGAGTATGACAGACTTACTGACGAACAGGTCAATGACCTCACATCTATGCTTACACCGTATTCGGACGGCTCTGTACTGTTTGACAAGCCTATCGAAACCGAAATAGAGCTGGACGGCAAAACATACTATCTAAAGGATATTAAGGAATCTCCTGAAAACGGTACTATCGTATGGGGCAGACTTAGAATGACAGATTACGCTGTTACAGAGATCCATGCTCCCGAGGGTTACCATAGAGATACGACCTTCTATATACGAAAAGGTAAGGAATTTGAAGTCCTTAGTATTACAGTGGTCAACGATAAGATTCTTGGTTACAAGCTTCCTGATTCGGGCGGATATGTGCTTTACCTGTATCTTACAGGCATACTCACAACCGCACTCCCAACTTATATGCTGTACAGAAAGCTAAGACGCAGAAAGAGTTTGATCAGATAATGGCTCTTTAGCCGCAAAGCAGTATGTTCTGAATAAAAGCGAACTGCTGCTTTGCGGGAATAAAAAATATACTACATAGAAAGGAATTATAGGTATGAAAAACTTCAAAAAGCTCTTCTCTTTATTATTGGTAGTAATGCTGCTTTTCAGTACAGTAATAATGTCGAGTGCCGATGAAGACCCGAACAATGCAGACGGCGATTCTCTCCCGACAGGCGCAATAACTATCAACGATAAGGGCGAAGAGGGTGTGTATAACGGTTACAAACTCATAAACTCCACAAACTCAGAAGAATATTTGACAAGATACGCTTATACTGTAAACGAGAAATATATAGATATTCTCTATTCTGTTACACAGTCCGTTACAGTTGAACAGGCTAAAGATATTGAAACAGCTGTAAAGCATGAGAGTGTTCTTGTATATCTTGAAAGATTTGAACATGACAGCACAGATACAAGAGTTTTCGCTGACAAGGTTTATCGTGCTATACAAAAAACAGACCTTGAACCCGATAAGGTGTTCAATGGCGGAGAGAGAACAACAGCCGAGCAGGGATATTGGCTGTTGGCAGACGTTACAAACCTTAACGAATCTGTTGAGAGTGCAAACTCACTCGTAATGGTAGATACGATAGGCGTTAAGGATATAGAAGTAAAGGTTAAAAAGGGTGTGCCTACCGTTTACAAAAAGGTTTATGAAACAGACGATTGCCCTGACGGTGCACTTGGTACTGTTCATACATTTGGTTGGCAGGACGCAGCAGACTTCGATATAGGCGATACGGTGACTTTCAAAGATACAGGTACAGTATCGGAGATAATAACCAGCTTTGAGGAATACTATTACGCATTTCACAATACTATTGAGAATTTTACTTATAAAGACGGTTCCTACAAAGTAACTATTGATGGCATAGACTACACATCTGAGTTTACGACAGAATGGAACAACGATACCAAAAAACTTGATGTATATATAAACAATCTTCTTTCAATAAAAGACGAAGACGGAAATCCTGTTGTTACTCCCGATTCGGTAATTGTACTTGAATATAATGCTATACTCGATGATACAGCAGTTATAGGTAGTAATGGTAATGCTAGTGTTGTTGTGATAGAATATTCAAACAACCCTTATGATACGGATTCAAGAGGCTTTACTGCTGAGGATAAGGTGGTAGTATTTACTTATCAGATAATAGTAAATAAAATAATCGGTAATGAAGAAACACCCGATACTCCGGGTACTCCTACAACACCTATCCACAAAAATGCAGCAGCCGTTCCGGGAGTACCGCTAAAGGGCGCAGAGTTTACTCTTTATAAGCTTAATGAGAGTAACGAATATGTACAGGTAGGACAGCCATTAAGAGGCGGTTCGCAGTTTATATTCAAGGGAATAGACAGAGGCGTTTATAAGTTGGTTGAAACAAAGGTTCCTGACGGATTTAATAAGGCTGATGACCTTGAGTTTATTGTTGACGCTAACTATGATGTGAATGCCGATAACCCTGTGCTTCGTGAGTTGACTGTATATGATCTCAGGTTTAAAAACATCACAGCTTCTCCTAACAATAAGGAGGCAGTATTCTTATCAGACCTTAGCAACGGTTCTTTGATAACCTACGTAAAGAACTATTCGGGTACAAAAATGCCGTCGGCAGGTGGTGTTGGTACAGTTCTGCTTTATGTCATAGGAGGAATACTCTTTATAGGAGCGTTTGTACTTCTTGTAAAAAAACTCCGAAAAAAAAACGGAGGCGAAATAAAATGAAACTAACAAAACGTATATTATTGTCTCTTTTGCTTGTTGTATCATTATTGTTATCTTGTGTGTATAGTATTACGGCAAATGCTCTTGACGGAACAGAAGACGTTTCACTGAATATTATATATTCGTATGAAAAAACAAAACTATCTAACGCACAGTTTGATATTTATTATGTTGCATCTATTGACAGCGGCTGTAACTTTACATTAGATGGAAAGTTCGTAAATGTTCCTGTCAATGTAAATTTAGGCAGTTCGGATTATCCTGCTCTTGCTATGACTATTTATGGATATGTTCAGCTTGACAATATTGCTTCCGACTATACTGTAAAAACAGATACAAATGGAGAGATAATGCTCTCAACAAATAAAGATTCATTAAAACAAGGTATGTATCTTGTAACGTCCAAAAAGCTTGAGTTAGATTACCGTGAGTATTCAATGTCACCTTATCTTGTTTCTTTGCCTAACTTTAACTCGGAATGGCTCAGATTTGATTATAATATAATATCATATCCAAAAGTATCTTGCAAGGAACTTGAAAGACCCAACCCTGATACAGAAACAGATACTCACACAGATCCTGTAACCGAGACAGATACTCATACAGACCCTGTGACGGAAACAGATACTCATACAGACCCTGTGACTGAAACAGATACTCACACTGACCCTGTGACGGAAACAGATACTCATACAGACCCTGTGACGGAAACAGATACTCATACAGACCCTGTGACTGAAACAGATACTCACACTGACCCTGT
>CACWKD010000042.1:14777-18900 GCA_902761345.1 uncultured Ruminococcus sp.
ACACATACAGACCCTGTGACGGAAACAGATACTCATACAGACCCTGTGACGGAAACAGATACTCATACAGACCCTATTACTGAAACAGATACCCATTCTGATTCAGACTCCGACACCGAAACAAACACGGATATAGATAACGGTACTATAAGAACGGTGAAGAAGAAGTGGGCAGACATTGATGATCCTGACAGACCTGATCATGTAACGATCTATCTGTTAAGAGACGGAGATGTGTATGATACATTTACTCTGTCTGAAAGTAACAGGTGGACGCATAAGTTGACTAATCTTAGCAATAAATATGAGTGGCTTGTAGTTGAAGAGCCCATAAAAGGATATACTGTGCTTGTTACATCAAACGAGAATAATACAGCGTTAACTGTTACAAACACTAAAATACCTTTGACAGAAACTGACTCAGACAGGAGTAGCGACACTTCCAAACCACCACTTCCACAGACAGGTTCGCTTTGGTGGGCAGTTGTTGCTACACTTGCAGCAGGACTTGTACTTTATTGGATAGGCTACTCCGTAAAGAAAAGCGCTGAAGGAAATGAATAAAGCAAAAAAAATTATTTCCCGTGTGATAATGTTGCTCGGAGGCTTGCTTATACTAATATCTCTCGTTCTTACTGTATATTGTTCTTTTGCAGAGCTAAGGGCAAAAAATTCTGTAATTTCCGTAAAAGACGATATAATACGTAAGATACCGAATTACTCCGATACAATAGTAGTGTATAACAAAAATAAAGATAATGACTCAGACGAAGACGTACCATTATATGAGCTTTATCCCGACATAGAAATGAAGTCGCAAAATGTATATAACAGTACTGCTGAAGTTATGATAAGCTATATCGGCATACTTAGAATTCCTTCGATAGGGCTTGAACTACCTGTGGCAGAGGAGTGGAGTTATTACAACCTCAACTATGCACCTTGCAGATACAACGGAACAGCTTATGGGAAGGGGTTTGTTATATGTGCTCATAACTATGCATCACATTTTGGCTTCTTATCGGAAACAACACCGGGCGATGAGATAGTGTTTACAGATTTTGACGGCAATAATTTTATATACTCGATTGAGAGTATAGATGTGTTAGAACCAACAAAAACAGACGAAATTCTCTCTGACGAATACGATCTTACTTTGTTTACTTGTAACTTTACAGGACAAAGCAGGCTGGCAGTAAGGTGTATTAGAGCGGACGAAGAATAATTACATAAAAAATGGGGGAGACAGATATTTGTTTCCCCCTAAATTGTAATATCAAATTGGACAGCTTACAAAATTTTCACAAATTTCAAGAGGTAATTCTATCTAACCGTGCTAAGATAATCTTGACAAATGATTAAATATACTGTATAGTAGAAGTTAGGAAAGACAAACGTAAAAATCCGGAAGAAAACAGACTGTGAAATTATAAGTTTTCATAGTAATGATAATATTAGGGAGGCTATGATCTATGAACAAAGTAGATGTGAAACGGAAGATTGTTATTATAGGCGCAGGCTTTGTGGGATCATCTATTGCATATTCTTTAACGCTCAGAAATATTGCACATGAGGTCGTATTGGTAGATATTGATCATGGCAAATCAGAAGGTGAGGCACTTGACATAAGACACGGTGTATCAAGTGTCGGAGATACCGTAGTTTATGCCGGAGAATATAGCGATTGTGCAGACTGCGATCTAATCATAATTACTGCCGGAGTAGGACGCAAACCGGGACAGTCACGCCGTGACCTTACTGCGGAAAATATCAGTATAATGAGTAATGTCATCGAAAGCATTAAGCCCTATTATACAGGGAGTGTTATTCTTATCATCTCAAATCCCGTGGACGTACTGACATATAAGGTTAACGAATGGCTTGCTCCACCTCGTGGGAGAATATTCAGCTCGGGTTGTAGCCTTGATACATCAAGGCTTGTTTCCTGCATAGCCGATTATTTTACGGTAAGCACACGCTTAATCGATGCTGTTGTTATCGGAGAGCACGGAGATGCTCAAATTCCGGTGTGGAGCACTGTACGTATAGCAGGCGTTCCTATAAGACAGTATTGTGAAGAGTTCGGCACTATATGGAATGATCAGATACAGAGAGATATTGCGCTGAAAAAAAGAAAATGGGTGAAGGAATTATCAAACGTAAGGGAAAAACTAATTATGGTATAGCAACTTGCGCCTGTGATATTGCTGATTCCGTTGTGAATAACAAGCCCGCTATATTTTCGGTATGCTCCGTTCTGCACGGAGAGTACGGGCAGGAAAATGTGGCGCTTTCTCTGCCTTCAATTGTTGATGTGTCGGGCGTATCAAGGACTATACCGATTCCACTCAATAAATATGAGCTTGCCAAGTATTCAAATGCCGCAAATGCAGTCAGGTCGCTTCTTACAGAACTCGACTAATACTTAGAAACAAAAGGCTCCCGGATTTTTTCCGGGAGTTTTTCGTTATATCATATTTGTCCGTTTTCAATGTGTAGAATATGTGTGCAGCAGCGTTCGATAAGCTCGGGGTCGTGTGTAACTATTAGAATGGTACATTCGTCTGAAATACTTCTAAGAAGCTCAGCGGTCGCTTCCATACTCTTGAAATCAAGTCCGCTTGTCGGTTCGTCAAAGACCAACAGTCTTTTCCTTGCAAGCAGCGCAGACGCAATTGCAACTCGCTGCTTTTCTCCTCCCGACAGCGACATCGGATGACAATCTTTATACTGCTCGATACCGAGCCTTTTGAGTATAATAAGCGCCTTTTCTTCGTCGCTTTCGTCTGCACCTAACATCACCTCTTCGAGTACCGTTTCCGCAAACAGTTGATGATTGACGTCCTGCATCACCATATAAGATATATTCCGCATTTTTCGTGAATTATACGTGATTCCGTCCATTATCACTTTGCCCTTAAACCCTCGCTGTAAACCACACAGACATTTTACAAATGTAGATTTTCCTGCTCCGTTATGTCCTATCACTGCAGTAACGGAGTTTTTCGGTAACTCCAAGCTGCTTATTTTCAGTGCAGAATATTTTCCGTAACTGTAATAAAAATCTCGGAGAATTATATTGCTTCTCAGATTGCTATCTTTAACATCGTAAAGTCCGGTTTTATTTCCAAAATAATTATTTTGGAATTTAAATGATCGTAAACCTATTGAATTAAGACTTTCTGAATCCAATGAGAAAAAACTGTTTCCGTCATACTCTTTAAAAATACAACCGTTTTTCATAAAAATCACCCTGTCGCACAGTGAAGAAAGCCACCCTAAACGATGTTCTGCAATAACTATCGTTTTGCCGTTTTTTTCCCAAAGTCGCAGGATATTTTTTAGCTGCTCGTTGGAATCAATATCAAGATTTGAAGTCGGCTCGTCAAGTACAAAAATTTCGGGCTGCATAGCCGCAGCACCGGCACACGCAATTTTTTGCTTCTCACCGCCCGATAGCTTGAAAATGCTTCGATCAAGTAGATCGCTTATCTGCATTTGCGAAACAGTATGTTCAACTCTTCTGCGTATGTCGTCTTCGGGAAGACCCATATTTTCGCAGCCGAATGCGATCTCCGTTGTCGTGTCAACGCAAAAAAACTGACTGCGTGGATTCTGAAAAACGCTGCCAACTGTTCCTGCAAGCTTTTCAATTGGTGTATCACAAATGGTTTTTCCGAAAACGGTAGCCTCACCGCTGAGTTTCCCCTCATAATAATGAGGAATAAGTCCTTTCAAAAGACGTGTAACAGTAGTTTTTCCACAGCCCGAACCGCCGCAAAGCAACACACATTCGCCCTTTAAAATCGTGATATTAATCTCAGACAGTGCATTTTCATATCCGTTTTGATATCGAAAGTTCACATTTTTTACAGCTGCCGCAATCTCGCTCATACAAACGTACCAACCTTTCCAAATATCAAAAGAATATATACGATCAATAGTAACAACAAAATTAAGATATCCTGAATGATGGTGTATAATAAAACTTGACACAATCTGTACAATCGAAGTATAGTAAAAGTAGGTGATTGCAAAAGCCAATGCTACAATATTCTCATCAAGAAATAATAATTCTATACAAGCAGAGCATGAGTAAAAGATCTAAAAAATGGCAACACAA
>CACWKD010000043.1 GCA_902761345.1 uncultured Ruminococcus sp.
TCAATACTTCTTATATTCCTAAGGAAAAAGGACGGCTATAAAAGGTTTACCGTAAAGTATCTTAAATTTATTTTGATCACAACAATAACGGTTTTTCTTATTATGACATTAAACTGCAATATTCCGTACAGCTGTTCAAAGCTTGATCTGGGAGGCTCTGAAGATAAGCAATATACTTCGGAAGAACTCGTTATTGTGCGTAAATATATGATAGAGGAATGTACATCTCTTGCCAAAAAAATGGAGCGTGACGAAAACCACAATATCATCTTCAACGGAGATACAAACGCAGAAGTAAGAAAAGCTATGCAAAGCTTATCTGATGAGTACCCACGCTTCAAGGGATATTATCCCAAGCCCAAAGGTTTATTAGGCTCGTATTTTATGTACCAGTCTAATGTTATAGGGGTTTATTTTCCATTCTCTATGGAAGCAAATTACAGCACTTATCTCTCCTCGTCATACTACCCCAATACTACTGCACATGAACTTGCGCACCTTAAAGGTTATATGTTTGAGGACGAAGCAAACTTCTTTGCATTTCTCGCCTGTACAAACAGCGACTGTGATTACATAAAATATTCGGGTTATCTCGGAGTTCTCTACTACATCGACAACGACTATTATGCAGGCGTGACTGATGAAACGTACCTTGAACAAATACAGATACCCGACATTGTACGATTTGACAACCACTGCTATGACAGTGAGGCTGTCAAAAAGCTTGAAAAGAAAAAGCCTATCATAAAAGATGAGGTTGTGGAAAGTATAAACGAAACTATCACAGACACTTATATGGACTTCTACGACGTAACCCCAAATTACAGCGAAGTGACTTATCTGATACTGGAGTATTATGACGGGATTTTGTTTTAAAATTAGGAATGAAGTTGTTAGTTCAAAGTTTTAAGTTCAAAGTTAGGGTTAAATTTAATTTTTCTACTTTTAACTTTCAACTTTGAGCTTTGGACTAAAAACTAACAACTAATAGAAAAAGGACTGCCCGAATTTGGACAGCCTTTGTTTTTTATTATTTTATTCAAGTGTTTTTCTGAGTATCTCTATACCCTCGTCAATTTCCTCTTTTGTGATATTGAGTGGGGGCAGCATTCTGAGCTTTGTTTTTGCCGTAAGGATAAGCAAGCCGTTCTCTGCACATTTTGCTGCAATTTCAGAAGCAGTATAACCCTCCGCAAGAGTAATGCCTATCATCAGTCCAAGACCCGACAATTCTTTTACCTGAGGTATCTCCAAAAGCTTACCTCTTATATAATCGGCTTTAGGTGAAACCTCATTAAGCAACCCACGGTCAAGAAGCTCGTCAAGCACAGCAACACCGCCTGCACACGATACGGGATTACCTCCGAATGTAGAGCCGTGGTCGCCGAACGACAGCACACCCTGTGTTTTCTCATTCATAAGCACAGCGCCGATAGGCAATCCGCCGCCCAAACCCTTTGCAAGAGTTGTGACATCGGGCTTTACGCCGAACTGAGTGCTTGTAAGCAGAGTACCCGTTCTGCCGACACCTGTCTGCACTTCATCTACAATAAAGAGAATTTCTTTCTCTTTGCAAAAATCAGCCACGAAGCGGATATAGTCCTTATCTGCGGCAATAACTCCGCCCTCGCCCTGCACAAGCTCCACCATAACGGCACATACAGTATCATCGTAAGTATTTTCGAGCGCGGACTTATCGTTTATCGGCGCATACTTAAAGCCGCCTGTAAACGGGTAGAAATTCTTGTGGAAAACGTCCTGACCCGTAGCCTCCAATGCAGCGACAGTTCTTCCGTGGAAAGAGTTCTGTAATGTAATAATATTAACGCACTCTTTGCCCTTAGTATCAGCGCCGAACTTTCTTGCAACTTTAACAGCGCCCTCGTTAGCCTCTGCGCCCGAATTAGAGAAAAACACCTTGCTGTAACCCGTAGCTTTACAGAGTTTTTCGGCAAGAACAGTATCGGGAACAGAAACAAAGATATTAGAGCTATGCTGCAAAGTCTGTACTTGTGCGGTAACGGCAGACGTCCAGTTTTCGTTACAGAACCCTAAGCTGTTTACACCGATACCCGATGTAAAGTCGATGTATTTCTTTCCCTCAACATCGTAAGCAGTTGAGCCTTTACCCCTTGCAAGGACAACATTCTGTCTTTTGTAGGTATTGGAGATATACTGCTTGTCAAGGTTTATGTAGTATTCGTTAGTCATTTTGATCACTCCTCTAAACAATACAATTATTATTGCACTGTATGAGGGATTTGTCAAGAGGTTCTAACTCATTTTAAAAGTTTTGATTTCTTCAAGTCAAATTCGTCCTGAGTTATCGCACCCATATCAAGGAGTTCTTTGAGCTTTTTGAGAGCGTCTAAGTTGCTTAAAACATCATCATTATTTTGTGGTTGTTTTTTCTCGTTTGCTTTATCTATTTTATTTTGTTCACTTTCTCTTTTTGTTTTTCCACAAACACAGCCTCTTGACAGCAAGGTGTTGCTGCGTCCGCAAAAAGAGCATTTCCATGTTCCATGATCAGAATGCAATTCACTTTCGGTTCTTTTTTTTCCGCAAGCGCATACTTTAAATATACTATAATTTACCCGACCACAATATGAGCATCCCATATTTCGTCATCTTTATTAGAAGATTTTAGCATTGAAACTGTTGTATCTGATGTATTTTGAGGTGTAACAACGGCAACGATAACACCTATAAGAGCTAAGAAAAATCCGACCCAAAAAAAAGAATTCTGTTTTTCTTCATCATACCCTTTTGTAGAGATAATGTACTTACATACCATTCCCCATATTACACCGTCAATAATAGCTGCTACCAAATACGCAAACCAATATGTATCAAAATCCATAATAATCCCCTTCTCTATACCGATATTTCCGAAGAAACGCCCTCACAAATATCATTCTTATCAAATATTAAAGCTATATGATAGCTCGTTTCCTGCCACTGTCGGAGCGTTTTTCCATTGCCCAATGAAGAAACAGCATTTGGAGGTCCGACCACTCTTGTGATCTCGCTTAACGATTTTCCTTTCAATGTTCCAAGCTTTACAAACTTGCTGTTAAGTGAAGCTCCCGGTGCTCTAACTATCGCACTGAGTATCATGTATCCTATCAATCCGCCGCATCCAATCAAAATCCAATCTAAAAATTCATCCATAACTATGTTCCTTTCTTAATTTTCATCAATTTGAATAAATAAAAATAATTTATTTTCTATCCCCTCCCACATCACACAAACCTTTACAAAAGTATTTGAAAATTTTGTTCACAAACTGTTTACTCGTTCAGAAACCCTGACTCATTTTAAAAGTTTTGATTTCTTCAAGTCAAATTCGTCCTGAGTTATCGCACCCATATCAAGTAGTTCTTTAAGCTTTTTGAGGGCGTCTAAGTTATCAATCATATCACCGCTGTCTTTAGGCTTTTTTCTGCTGCTCTCTCCCCTTGTATGTCCGCATGAATAACATTCTGAGTATGATTCCCTACCTATGTTTTGATTTCCGCAAAAGTTGCATTTCCAAACCAGGTCGACCGTATTAGACACACTTGCAGGGGAAGTTTCAACAGATTGAGTGTTTTGAGGTTTGACAGCTGCAATCAAAACTCCTATAAGTCCTAACAAAAAACCTACCCAAGCGTACGAACTTTGTTCGGATTCACCATATCCTTTTGATGCTATTATACTTTTACAAACTGAAGCCCATATAATACCATTTATAAAAGCTGCTATCAAGTAAACAAACCAATATGTATCAAAATCCATAACTCCACTCCTTTTACAAAAGTATTTAAAAATACTGTTGTTTTTCTGAATATATAATATCACAAAAATTTCAAAAAGTCAACCAATAGTTGATAATTATATAAGTATATTTGATATTATTTTTCAAATAGCTGTATTAAAATTAAACTAAAGTTGAAATAATACTTAATAAAGTTGAATTTTAGGAGTGTTTTTATGGCAGTAAAGTATAACCAGTTTACAGTAGATATGGGAAAGAGAATTTTCTTATGCCGAAAAAAATTAGGAATGACACAAGAAGAACTTGCAGAAAAAATGGAAGTTTCAACACAAACTATTTCGTATGCCGAACAGGGTTCAAAGGCTATGCGTCCCGAAAATCTTGTAAAACTCAGCAGAATACTCGGCGTAACCACCGACTACCTCCTGACAGGTGAAATCCCCTCCCCTGCAAGCGAAACCTTAACAGAAAAGCTTTCCCGCCTTTCAAGTGAAGAAATGGTGTTTGTTGAAATGATAATTAACAGTTGTATCGGCTTATGCAATTTAAAAAATATACACTACGAATAAATCCGCTCGGTCTGCAAAAACCGAACGGATTTTTTTATTACTGTTTCTTTGTCCCCAAAAATCTATCCACAATATACTTGTGCGCATTATTTTCTATCGTATCGTCAAGCGGAGAAAGGTCTGTCGGAAGTCCTCTCTGCTCAAGCATTAGCTTTATAATATGGTCGCTTAATTTCGGATTTTTCGGCAGGAGTGAGCCGTGCAGATACGTTGCTATCACATTCTTGTACATTACTCCCTCAAAACCGTCTGTACCGTTGTTGCCGTTGCCGTACAAAACCTTACCCAAAGGCGTATGGTCGTTTATGTATGTCCTGCCGCCGTGGTTCTCAAACCCTACAATAGTTCCGAATTTTTCATTTTCGATAACAACATCGCTGATAAGTCGTGTCGAGCCTATTTCAGTCTGAATATTGAGTATCTCCAGCCCCTCTATCGTTTCATTTTCAAGCTTATAGTAGCTGCCCAAAAGCTGATAACCTCCGCACACAGCCGCAAGAACTCCTCCGTCCTCAACATAAGCTGTAAGCTCCTTTTTCATTGACATAAGCTTATCACGCACCAAAAGCTGTTCTCTGTCCGAGCCGCCGCCTAAAAACACCAAATCATAATCTGTAAAGCTTATCTTCTCATTACCGTAAATCGAATCAGTCTGTACCTCAATATTTCTCCACTCACAGCGTTTTGTAAGAGTTGTAATGTTTCCTATATCGCCGTAGAGATTAAGCAAATCGGGGTAAAGGTGTGCAATTCTCAATTTCATAACTCTTCCTCCAGCTCTTTCAGAATTTTCTTTGTAGAGAACAGCAGAGTATAATTAATTACAATATACACACGCTCTCCCTTACCCTTTACGGCATTGATAATATCCTGCTTCATATCTCCGCCGACAGTAAGCTTTTTCTCATCTACACCGCTGTACTTAAATCTTACGCCCATATCCTTCGCGCGAATACCAGAGGCTGTATAGCTTGTAATTGACGGGTCGCACAGCTTTTCAAAATCCACGTCCCACAGCCACGAAACATCATTACCGTCTGCGTCGTTATCGTTAATTCCGATGATAACGTCCTTTGTGCGTTTCTCGCTTATTATATTTCCGATACTTTGATTAAATCCTGCGGGATTTTTTGCAAGGTTAAACACAACAAGCTTTCCGCCAATCGTGAACTCCTCCATTCTGCCCGACTGTCCTTTATAATTATGCAGACCCTCTGCTATCTTCTGCTTTTCTATTCCGCAGGAATCCGACAACGCAAACGCTCCCAGTGCATTATAAATATTATAAATTCCCTTGCAGGGCAGGTCAACGTGAGTACCTGATACATCAAAGCTAACATAGTCATCTGATGTAATGTTTTTGCCGTCGTACTGAGGTATGGGACGCTTGAAACCGCACTTATCGCAGCGATATTTTCCGAGCTGTCCGTACTGGTAGAAATCGTATTTTAATTCTGTACCGCAGAAACGGCAGTAACGTCCCTCTCGTGTTTCGTTTAAATTCAGTCCGAGGTTTTCCGTTATTCCGTAGTAAAGCGTGTTCTTATGTTCCTTGCCTAAGGACGCTGTTAAGGGATCGTCGCCGTTTAGAATAAGAGTTGCGTCGGGAGCTTTTTCAAGAGCTTTTTGTATGTATGAAATAGTAGTGTCTATCTCGCCGTATCTATCCATCTGGTCACGGAAAAGATTTGTTATGACTATCTTATTCGGAGTAAGGTACTGCAAAATTATTCTTGCGTATGCCTCGTCCATTTCAAGGCAGGCATAATCAGCCTTTACCTTTCCCGAAAGCGTACTGTACGACACAAAAGCCGACACCACACCCGACAGCATATTTGAGCCTACAGCATTACAGACTATATTATAACCCTGCTCTTTCAGTACGGTATATATCATATTATTCGTAGTAGTTTTACCGTTCGTACCCCACACGGCGATAATACCTTTGTCTATATCTTTTGACATACGGGATAAAATATCGGGACATATCTTGAGTGCAACCGTACCGGGAATTGTACTGCCGTTTTTGCCGAGAAGCTTAGAGAGTGCAGAAGCAAGCTTAGCCGCCCAGACAGCAATAATTTTTCGCATATTATTACCTCGACTTCCTGTAAATTTATCTGTATTAATTCTATGTTACAGCTATTAGATATAATACCATTACTTTTCATATTTGTCAAACCGAAGTTTTCTTATAGTGTGGGGTGTGGAGAGTGGAGTTGTTAGCTCAGAGTTTTTAGTTCTAAGCTCAAAGTTATGAGTGTATAGCAGAAACCGCCCTTGACACGATTTCCGATTTATTTTTTTGCCCGATACAAATATTATATTTTCGATATAAAAAAGCTAACGACAACAAAGGCTTTCGCCCCGCTTAAAAGGGCGAATAGCCTTTTATTTATATTTATTTTATGATGTCGATTTCTGTGTCGTTTTGTGTGTCAGCTTTTTATTTCAATGCTAAAAAAAGCCTGATTTCATCGGTGTTTTTTGAGATTTTTGGTGTGTTGGAAAGTGTGTTAAAAAGTGTGTCGCTATGTCTTTCGGTGTGTCGCTTTTTTATTTCAACGCTTAAAAAGTCCTGATTTTATCGGCACTTTTTAACATTATCGGTGTGTTGCTTTTTTATATTACACCCTTGTTTAAGCTAAGGTCGTTTTGCTATTAAGTTTTCATATATTTTTGCAAAAACCTATTAGTGCCCTCTCCACGGTTATCTTTAAACTTTGAGCTTTCCACTTTAGACTTTGAACTTTGAACTTTGAACTAACAACTAACAACTAACTCCACACAAGTTATATCAATGCAAAAATATCCTCCGCAGAAATATCGGGGTGCAGCGCCGCATTTATCGACATACCGATAAGCGTTGAGGCTCTCTCTACAAGCAAATCAATATCTCTCGGAGTTACAACCATACCTCTGCTGTTGTAGTAAACTATTTCTCGAAGCTTGTCGCTTTCCTCCTCGTTGTCGGGAGAAATAAGATCTGCCGCAAGCGTCGCCGCATCAACGACTGTCGGCACACCTATCCCGATAACAGGCACACCCATTGTATCTTTGTTGAGTGCAAGACGGTTATTTCCGACACCCGAACCCGGTGCAATACCCGTATCGGAAATCTGAACAGTACAGCCTAATCTGTACAGACGGCGTGAGGCAAGTGCGTCAACGGCAATAATGCAGGAAATATCGGTATTTGTTTTAATTCCGCAAATCATCTCGCCAAGTTCAATACCCGTTTGCCCTAGCACTCCCGGGGAGAATGTACACACACTGCGAAGCCCCTCAAATCCGAGTGATTTTGCAATATCGCCTTGTATATGCCTTGTTGCAAGGATTTTGGACGCTGTTTTCGGGCCAATTGCATCGGGGGTAATATTGTGATTGCCTACTCCAACGACAAGAACTGTACCCTCTTTTGGAATAAGACTTCGTATCTGCTCCCCTATTTCGGATATTCTTGTATCTGCCGCTGTAAAATTATCGGTAAGCGCTTTAAATTCACAGGTAATATAAGTGCCTTTTTCACGATTGATAACAGATGTATCATTTATCTTCATACGTGTTATTTTCATATCGGCTGTACGTGTGGTAGCAGTTTCAATACCGTTGTCGCTGTGGTTAATTAGCTCGTTTTTTTCAAGTGCCAAGTCTGTGCGTATCTGCATAGTTATTATCTCCGTTATGTTTTTTATTATTGTAAGCAATAACAGCAAAATTATACACAAAAAGCGGCACACCATTTGAGATGTACCGCTGTATAATAAGATTTACGGTTTAAAATATTACTTAACCTATTCCGTTTTTTCTGAAATACTGAATAACATGTATTTGATATATTTCAAACGGCGATATATTTTTTACTCCGTTGGTGACTAATATTAATATTTGCATAGCGTCACCCGAGGTAACTATGCCGTTGCCGTCAATATCCGGAAAATCTGTACCGGTTAATTCCGGCACAGGTTCAAGACCTACCGCCACTCTCTGTATATATAAAGCGGTTTTTGCCGAGATACCGTATAAAACTTCTGAAAACATTTCTCTATATTGTATAAATTCTCCGGGCTTTACCGTATCTGCGGAGGTTATTTTTGTAACCTCGTCATTTTGTGCAAGAGTATATATCTGTTCCTCGGTCAGTTCTGCCAAAAACATTCCGTAGCCAAATTCGGCAGAAAGATCATACTCGTCTCCGAATGTCATATTCAAAGAAGAGAGCAGTATATAACGATTATACACAGCACTAAGCTCTAACACTCTATCATACATAGCGAACTCGCAGTTCCTAAGATATCGTTTCCACTAAAATTCAAGGTTATATATAGTGTAATTATTCTGTATGAGAAAATCACGGTACTTCTCCATATCCATATATGGCGGATCCCAATCTTCATACTTTTCAAAGCTAAACGGAACATATACTTTATATTCCTCTTTGTTCAGGTCATCGAATGTAAATTTCTTTGCATAAACCGCAACATGGTATGTTTCTCTATTTTCTTTGAACATCTCTGTTAAGGTGGGGTCAATTTTGGATACGTCAACATCTGCGAATGCCGGTACTGCTAAAAACATTGTCATAGCAACCGTGAGTATTAAGGATATAATTTTAATAGATATACGCTTCATAGTATCACCCAAATTTTCATAAATAATACAAGCAGAAATATTCTCTATATTCACATTATACAATGTAAACATATTCCTGTCAATACGCTCTATGTTTTTTCATTGCACTTCTAAATAAATAGGCACTATGCACAAAAAGCGGCACACCCTTTTGAGATGTACCGCTGTAAAGTTACCTATTTAATTACGGGTTTGGCTGACGGAGTGCGTCGTTGTAAAGATTGATATAATCGCTTGCCGATCTGTCCCAGCTGTTGTCGGAGTTCATAGCTCTCCATACAAGCTTAACCCAACCATCTCTGTTCCAGTAGCCGCCGATAGCACGATTAACTGCTCCAACCATATCCCATGTATCATAGTTACGGAATGTAAAGCCGTTGCCGTAGCCGTCCTGACTGTCGTGGATAGAGTCTTTAAGTCCGCCAACTTCTCTTACAACAGGGATAGTACCGTAACGGAGCGCTATCATCTGTGAAAGTCCGCAAGGCTCGCTCTTAGACGGCATAAGGAATATATCGGAACCCGAGTAGATCTTTCTTGCAAGCTCATTTACATAGCCAAAGCAGGAGCATACTCTGCCCGGATATCTCCACTGGAGATTACGGAAGAAGTCCTCATACTCAGCGTCGCCCGATCCGAGAATTACAAACTGACAATCGTTATTCTGGAGAATGTTGTCAATACCGTCACGAACAAGGTCAAGACCCTTATGAGATACAAGACGAGATACCATACTTACTATCGGAATATCTTCTCTTCTCTCAAGGTTAAGTCTTTCCTGTAATCTTCTCTTACACTCGTTCTTACCGTACAGATTATCAGCAGTATAATTTGCATAGAGATGATAGTCTGTTGCGGGATCGTAGCTTGCGTTGTCTATTCCGTTAAGAATACCGCAAAGCTTATAGTGGAACAAATTAAGAGCTGTATCAAGACCGTGACTGAACCACGGGTCTTTTATTTCAAGAGCATAGCTCGGAGATACTGTTGTTACCTTTGTTGAGCAAACAATAGCGCCCTTCATCATATTGAGCTTGCCGTCCTGATCGAGGATAGCTCCGTCCTGTGCGGGAATACCTACTATATCCTCATTAAGATCCCAGCCATACTTTCCTTGATACTGAATATTGTGGATAGTGAACACGCTCTTAATATCGTGATACCAACCGTTCTTGGAATAGAACAGATAATAATATGTCGGAATAAGGGAGGTCTGCCAGTCATTGCAATGTATTATGTCGGGCTTAAAGTCTACATACGGGAGCATCTCCAGACAAGCACGTGAGAAGAAACAATATCTCTCTGCGTCGTCATAGAAGCCGTAAAGACCATTACGCTTGAAGTAATACTCGTTGTCAATAAAATAATAGAGAACTCCGTTATAACGTGCCTCAAACACTCCGCAATACTGATGACGCCACGATACGGGCACAGTAAAGCTTGTGATATAGTGCATCGTGTCACGAAGGCTCTGAGGAATGTCACCGTAAAGGGGCATTACTACTCGACAGCCTACCATTCTCTGACGAAGTGCCTGCGGAAGTGAGCCTGCAACATCGCCAAGTCCGCCCGACGCAGCAAAGGGTTTAGCCTCGCTGGTACAAAACAATACTCTCATTTTTATAACCTCCTAAAATTGGACAATTTTCAAATATATTCAACAAAGAATACGGTTTTATTATACCACACTCTTCTTTGAAATGCAAACAGGATATGAATCTATACCGCAAAGCATACGCTTCGGAGAAACTACAACGTCCTTATCGCATACAACATAGTTAAGCGTTGTATCCGCACCTATCTCACAATCCTGCATAATTATGCAGTTTGACACCTTAGCGCCCTTTGCGATACGCACTCCCTTAAAGATAATACTGTTCTCAACTTCGCCCTCAATAACACAGCCCGGGCTGATAAGAGAATTCTTAACCTTACTGCTAAGACCGTACTTTGTCGGCATATCATCTCTTACTTTTGTATAGATCGGATTTCTCATATTAAACAGTTCTGCGCGAACATCTGCACTTAGAAGATCCATATTAGCCTTAAAGTAAGTCTGAATAGAATCTATATTTGCAAAGTAACCTGTTATTTCGTAACCGTATGTCTTGTATTCCCTGACACCCGGCTGTACAACATCTCTTGCAAAATCGTACTTGCTGCGGCTCAAACAGCTATCTACTATATCAAGCAGTAATTCCTTACTGATGATAGCTGTATTTACCATACACGCACCCGACTCAACATTTCTCGGATTAATAAGAACCTCAGAAACTCTCTGATTTGAATCAAGAGAAAGCACTACATTTTCTGTATCTCTGTTATTGCCGAGCGGCTCTCTGTGATAGCATATTGTAATATCGGCATTATTTTTTATATGAGCGTTAAACATCTGCTGATAGTCAATATTTACAACAGACATAGAGCTTGATACAAGCAAATAATCCTCATAGCAGTTATTGATAAAATCCCTTACTGCGTCAATTGTCTGTACGAATGTGTTGTACTTATCACCCGTATTCTCAAACGGCGGAAGGAAAGTTAATCCGCCTCTTCTTCTTGACAGATTGTAAGCCTTACCTGATCCGATATGATCCATAAGAGAAAGATAATTATTCTTTGTAACAACGCCTATCTTACTTATACCTGAATTAACCATATTTGATAGAGAAAAATCTATCAGTCTGTATTTAGCACCGAACGGAATTGAACTGAATGTTCTCAGTGTCGTAAGTTCGGGAATATAGCTATCCTGAAAGTTTGTGAGCAGTAAGCCCACCATATTTCTTCCTGCCATTTAGTTCACCCCCTGTACGTCGGAATCTATCATTTCCTTAGCCGCAACTACTGCACCATCGCCTACTGTAAGGTTCTCACCTATAACGGCAATTCCCCAGTCGTCACGGTTTTCCATATCCTCGGGTCTTGAGCCAACTATCGCATTTTTACCGATAGTCGTACCCTCGGCAACAATAGCATAGCTTACCTGTGCACCCTCTTCTACTACTACGCCCGGGAACAGTATAGAATCTGTGATCACTGCACCTTTCTTGACTGTTACACCGTGGAAAAGCATAGAAAATTCAAGTGAACCGTAAACATTACAGCCGTCTGCTACCATTGAATTCTGAATATCCGCACAGTCTGCTACGAAATGAGGCGGCATCATCGGGTTACGTGAGTAAATCTTATTTTTCTTCTCTGTAAGATCAAGCTTCGTTTTAGGATCGAGAAGATCCATATTAGCCTCCCACAGACTGTCGATAGTTCCAACGTCTTTCCAGTAGCCCTCAAACTCATAAGCAAACATTCTCTCGCCGTTTGCAAGCATAGCGGGAAGAACATTCTTACCAAAGTCGTTAGAGCTGTTCGGATCCTGTGCGTCCATTATGAGATACTTTTTGAGCTTATCCCAACTGAACACATAGATACCCATAGAAGCGTTTGTACTTTTCGGGTGAGCGGGTTTCTCCTCAAACTCATAGATAGAGCCGTCGGGGTTCGTATTCATAATACCAAAGCGTGAAGCCTCCTCCAGCGGAACGTCAATAACTGCGATAGTGCAGTCTGCGTTATGCTCCGTATGGAAAGAAATCATCTTTGAATAGTCCATTTTGTATATGTGGTCGCCCGACAAAATCAGCACATACTCGGGGTCATATCTCTCAATAAAGTTGATATTCTGATATATAGCATTAGCTGTACCCGAATACCAGTTAGCGCCGTCTTTCTGCTCATACGGTGAAAGAATATGAACACCTGCGTTGTCGTTGTCAAGATCCCAGGGCTGTCCGTTGCCCAAATAGTCGTTAAGTACAAGTGGCTGATACTGCGTTAGAACACCGACTGCCTCTATACCTGAGTTGGCACAGTTAGAGAGAGGAAAGTCAATTATTCTGTATTTTCCGCCAAACGGAACGGCAGGCTTTGCGACTTTTCTTGTAAGAACACCAAGTCTGCTGCCCTGTCCTCCCGCAAGGAGCATTGCCACTACCTCCTGCTTTGGTAGCATAATAAAGTCCTCCATTCATAATTTTAATATTTTGTATTTCATAAAAGAAGTAAACATCTATTTAATAGCCGACGCAAACGCGCATCGAATATTTTTCTGATTTAAATAATTTATTCCTTACTTTTCTTAGACGATTTTTTACCTGTTCTACTGCTCTCTTTTTTAGTTACGGCAGTCTTAGTTGTTTCGGTCTTTGTATCATCTTTTTCGGATTTTTCTGTTTTTTTCTTAGACTTTGCCTTGACAGTAACCTTTACTGCTTTCTTAGCCTTGACAGCCGTTTTTATTTTCGTTTTGGGATTTTCATCAGGGCTTTCAGCCTTTTTCTTTACAGGTGTTTTTTCTGTACATTTAAAATACATTACAGATAAAGGCGGTATTGTAAGGGTAATAGAATTATCCAACTCGTGACAGGATTTTTTCTTTGATTTTATTTGCGTACCGTTTGTAAATCCGCTTCCGCCATACTCTTCCCTATCGGTCGTAAACACTTCCGAGTACACTCCTGCGAAGGGCACTCCGATTATATAATCCTCTCTGAGCATAGGCTGGAAATTACATACGCAAATAAGCTCCTCACCCTTGCGGTCAATACGTCTGAACACCAATATAGAACGCTGATAGTCGCTGTGGCATATCCACTGAAAACCTTCCCACGAAAAGTCAACCTCATACAAAGGAGAATTCTCCTTGTAAAAAATATTCATATCGCGGAAGAAAGCCTTTAACTGTTGGTGAGTATCGTAATCAAGAACTTCCCAGTCAAGCTGTTTTTCGTAATTCCATTCGTCAAACTGTCCTATCTCCGAACCCATAAACATAAGCTTTTTGCCCGGGTGCGCCATCATATAAGCTATAAATGTCTTTACGCCTGCAAACTTCATATTATAGTCGCCCGGCATTTTATTCATCAGAGAACACTTTCCGTAAACCACCTCATCATGGCTTATTGGAAGCATAAAATTCTCGCTGAATGCGTATATAAGAGAAAATGTAAGGTTATCATGGTGATACGGTCGATAGATCGGGTCAAGAGCCAAGTACCTGAGCATATCATTCATCCAGCCCATGTTCCACTTAAAGCTAAAGCCCAGTCCGCCCATATCGGTAGGACGTGATACCATTGGGAACGCCGTTGACTCCTCTGCTATCATCATATTGCCCGGGAACAGCTTTGAGCAGGTATTGTTAAGCTTTCTGATAAAGTCCATAGCCTCAAGGTTCTCCTTGCCGCCGAACATATTCGGACACCATTCTCCGTCCTTGCGGTTATAGTCAAGATACAGCATAGACGCAACCGCATCTACTCTGATACCGTCCACATGGTACTTATCCATCCAGAACATAGCGCTTGAAATAAGGAAACTTACAACCTCATAGCGGCTGTAATTATATACAAGAGTTCCCCACTCCTTATGCTCGCCCTTTCTCCAGTCCTCATACTCATAACAGCAGGTACCGTCAAATCGTATAAGTCCGTGAGCGTCTCTCGGAAAATGAGCAGGCACCCAGTCAAGAATTACTCCCACTCCCGCTTGATGAGCCTTATCTATAAGGTACATAAAATCATGCGGAGTACCGTAGCGTGATGTGGGTGCATAGTATCCCGTTACTTGATAACCCCATGAACCGTCAAACGGATATTCGGTAAGAGGCAGAAATTCTATGTGAGTATACCCCATATCGGCAACATACGGCACAAGCTTGTCATTATATATGCACGGCTTCTGTACGGTATCGTTTCCGTCGTCAAGCTTTTCGACTTCAAGCTGTTTTTTTGCTGTCCACTCATCGTCCTCCCAGTCATACCCCTCAATATCATAAAATTTAGAGGCATTGTTCGGACGTGTTTCAAAGTGAAAACCATACGGATCGCTTTTATACAGTCGTTCTCCCCACTGCGTATCTATGCAGTATTTGTAGTTGTCATATTCATTAACAACATTTGGAATAAAACACTCCCAAACTCCTGCTTCGCTTATCTTACCCATAGGGTTTCCTTCGGGATTCCAGTAATTGAAATCACCCACAACAGAAACCGCTGCGGCATTCGGCGCCCATACTCTGAATACAACTCCAAGCTGTCCGAACATATAGGATTTATGCGCGCCCAAAAGGTCATACGCTCTTGCGGTGTTTCCGGAATGGAAATCGTCAAGAAGTCCCCGCACTATGCTGTCTATCATATTCTGCACTCCCCTTTCCTCGTCTGATTTATCGTAAACAAAAATATATCGTCAAAACTGATAAAAACCAGATTTTTCATATATACAATTATATAATACCACTAACAAAAATATTTTTCAAGATATTTTACACAAAATAGTGACAATTTTTGCATTTTTATTTTGTGATAATTGACTGCCTACTTTTTTTAGAATTTGTTATCGGGATATTTTACATAAATACTCTCTTTTATTTTGTGCAGCTTTACCTTATAAAGAGTAACTTATATGAAAACGCTTTTAATACAGCACAAGAATATTACCTTTAATTTTTCCGCTTGCCTGATATACGTCCTTTAAATCAAGCTCGCTGTCATACACAGTAACAAAATCCCTATCCCCCTTACTCTCTCCGATAACGTACCTGTCATCTATACACTTTACTATTTTTCCTATATTTTCGGGATATGTTATCTGTACATCTGTGTTTACTCTGCCGACAAGCTCCACCTCATCACCGTTTGAGGAAACGCTGTATATTTTGCCCTCGTCACTGTCCGTAAAAAAAGTCTCTCCGGTAATATCGAGAACATTTGTTATACTTCCGCCAAACAGCGGTATCGAACAGTAACTCTCCGCATTATGTATAAAAGACCTTGCGCGCATAAGTACATCGTCGCCGCAGATACATTCAAGCTGTACACTGCCTTTAGAGCCTGCCGTTACTATCTTTTTCGGCTTAGTATCTTCCTCTTTTTGCCTTACGCCCGAAAGAAACGCTTTCTTTGATATGACCCTGATACTTTCCTCAAGCTCATCGTCCGAAATATTAAGCTTCTCGACTATACGCTGTTTTTCCAACGCACTTCCGAACGAGTCATTGAGCAGCATCCATTCCTCACCTTTTGCAGTGAAAGTCTGCATATTATTTCGTATCAGCATTGCCGTATCAAAATCCTTTACAAAGTGTCTTTCGTTTCTGCTGATGTCGTATAAATTTGCAATAAGGCTGCAATTAGTTGCTTCAAGACACCTGTTGAACATATCCTTATGTTCCTTATCAGCCTTTGTATATATCAATATATTATCATCGTCTATCGCCACACAGTCACAAAACGCGCCTATCAGCGGAATACGCTTGCGGTAAACCTCGTCGCCCGATTTTTTGTCTATCTTAACGATCCAGACCGTACTGCCCGAATTTTCAAACAGAATAATAATACTGTCTTTGCCCGTATAATAATGCTGTATATATCCTGCGTCATCAAACACAAAGCAAGACATAAGCTGTTCTGCGCTGTCGTCAAAGCTGTACCCGTAAACGCATACGCTGTCCGAACCCCTTGTATTTAACTCCTCTGCATAGTAAATTACACCGTCTTCAATTTCTATAACATCTATACGCCTTTTGTACATATCATCTCTCAAATCTATAACAGTCAATATTGTACACTCCTCTCTGATAATACCCATATTATAGCACGGTATTCATAAACAGCTTGTCGAAGCAGGGCGAAAAGAATATATTTCTCAAAATTTACATAAATGTCGGCCACACAAGCTTTGTTTCGGGAAATCCTACCCCAAGATACGAACCCAGTGACAAACACACGGTGTTTTTTCTGTCGCTGAAATTGAGCGCAATTGCCGTACCGTCATGTATAAGCTTTATCACTACGTCCTTTCTTAATCTGCCCGATAGCTCCCACCACAGGCACTCCGCATAGTTTTTGCCCAACGCACACAGTTTTGCGTAACCGCTTCTTTCCGCATTCAAAGCGCCGTCAACCGTGTAGCTTGCTATACTTATAACTATCTCGCTGTTGGGTTCTGTATTTGTAAGTGCTTTTGCGGTGTTGTAGGTTTCCTCAATGGCTTTCAGCAGATATTGATGAAGCTTCTTAGCCTGCCTCATTTTCTCCTCTTTTGTCGGCATTTCCCAATCCATATATTTAGAGGGGTATGCCTCGAGAGTTTTTATCTCAGTTATCTCCCCACGG
>CACWKD010000044.1 GCA_902761345.1 uncultured Ruminococcus sp.
TCTTGAGTTTGTGCAGAAACAGAGGAAGTATCACCAAAACTGTCGCCGAAGTCAAGCTCACTGAGTAACGATCTCGGTTTAGGCTGCTCCTTAGGAGTTTCCTGAGTTTGTGCAGAAACAGACGAAGTATCACCAAAACTGCCGCCGAAGTCAAGCTCACTGAGTAGCGATCTCGGTTTAGGCTGTTCCTTAGGAGTTTCCTGAGTTTGTGCAGAAACAGAGGAATTATCACCGAAACTGCCGCCGAAGTCAAGTTCACTGAGTAGCGATCTCGGTTTAGGCTGTTCCTTAGGAGTTTCCTGAGTTTGTGCAGATACAGAGGAAGTATCACCGAAACTACCGCCGAAGTCGAGTTCACTGAGTAACGATCTCGATTTAGGTTGTTCCTTAGGAGATTCCTGAGTTTGTGCAGATACAGAGGAAGTATCTCCATAATTACCGCCGAAGTCAAGTTCACTGAGCAGAGATTTTGGTTTAGGCTGTTCTTTAGGTGCGTCTTTAGTTTGTGCAGAAACAGATGAAGTATCACCGAAACTACCGCCAAAGTCAAGTTCACTGAGCAGAGATTTACCGCTTGTATCAGTAGTTTCTTCTTTTTTGGCGGTTTGTGTATCTGCGGAAATAGGCTTAATTTGACTTAGATCAAACTCAAAAGATGATCCGTGACCGCCCTGTATTGTAGAAGATTTGCTTGAACTGTCCGGATTGCTCGGAGTAGCTGTAATAAACTGGGGCTTATGTTCAATAGGTTTCGGAGCTTCTTCTTTGATGCCAAGCTCTTTTCTGTACTGAGCAAAAGGATCTCTTTTGTTTTTCTTGAGGAACTCATCAGCAAACGTAAGTTCTTTTTCTTCATGAATACCGTAGTCGAATTTTTGTTCCATAAGCGGCTTAGCTTTAGGCGGAGCAGTTGTCATTTTTTGGCTGGAAGAGCCTTGCTGTTGTTTAGGTGGATTGTACTTGTCATACAACTCCGAGCTTGACAGTTTTTTCTTTCCGAATAAACCAAAGCCTTTTTTCTTGTCTTGTTTACGCTGTTCCGCACTTGCAGTTTCGGCTTTTTTCATAGCCTGAGACTGGTTCATCTGAGCAACACGCTTTGAAAGCTGCTGATCCTGGAACGGCGAAGCGTGAGACTCTGTTCTTTTAAGCAGAGCCCCAAGCTGACCAAGAGATACGAAGGATTTCAGCATATTCACAACGCCGATAGCTACAACACAAATGCCTACTCCTGCAATTACAAGCCAAGCAAAAGCATCTATTTTTTCAGATGGGTCGGTCATAGCGGCTGTAATTTTGAAGTATTTGATGACACTGAATAATGTAACGATAATACCAACTGCAAGAAACGACAAGCTTGTAATAATAGAGCTGGTAATTTCTTTTCGCTGAGCATTATACATTGCATTGGCGATAGGGCTTAGAGTCGGAACATTTTGCTGCGATTGTTTCTTACTCACACGATTCCCTCCTAATGTTTTCAGATAATTATTCCTTATAATTATATAACTTTTCGGAACAAATTTCAATATTTGTAAAGTTGTTTAGGCGATTTTCTGATTTTTTTGTTAATATGTATAAAAAAGTTGTTTCTAATATGGATTATTCAACGAAAATATAATCATAAAAATGCAGTAAAATACGAATATTCCTGTACTATTTATAGTAAATGTATGCCTGACAGCTTAGAGTACCGTTGTAAAGCTTGCGTCTTTTATCGGCAGAACGGCCAAAACACTTTTGAAAATCGTCATCGGGGCAGATCACCGTATAACTCCAGCCTTGTTTTTTAACAAAGACTTTTCCCATAATGCGGTACAAATCTTCTGCCTGAGAAACATCGAGCAGACGTTCTCCGTATGGCGGATTGCAAATTACAGTTGCTCTTTCAAAGTCCTCTTTAAAATCGGCAAGGTCACGATGTTCAAAAGTAATAAAATCCGCAACACCAGCAAACTGAGCATTTCTTTTTGAAATAGCGAGAGCGTTGTCGTCAATATCGTAGCCGTAAGCGTGGAATGTCACATCACGGCGAATTTCACTTTCTGCGAGGGTACGTTCATCGTCCCATATACTTTTTGGGATAAACCTCCATTCTTCCGCAGCAAAATGTCCATGCAGGTTAGGCGGGAGGTTTAAAGCTTTCATAGCGGCTTCAATGAGTATCGTACCCGAACCGCAGCAGGGGTCAATGACTATGTGATTGCTGCGAACTCTCGACAACTCGCATAGTGCGGCGGCAAGAGTTTCTTTCATAGGAGCGTCGTTAGACTCTGCTCTGTAACCCCTTTTATGAAGCGGTCTGCCCGATGTATCGAGCATAATTGACACCTGATCTTTAAGTATAAGAAACTTGATTTTATACTCCGCACCGTTTTCGGGGAAAATATCCTTTTTGTAAACGGTTTTCAAACTCTCAACAATTGCTTTTTTTATAATAGCCTGACAATCGGGTACGCTCATAAGCTTAGATGAAAGACAACTGCCCGATACGGGAAATTTAGCGTTGGGATCAAGATACTCACTCCAATTTATTGCTTTAACACGCTGAAACAATTGCTCAAAACTATACGCCTCAAAACGAGCCGTTAACAAAAGAACTCTTTCGGCAATTCTTGAGCGTATATTAGCTCTTGCAAGCATAGACAGATCTCCTGTAAAAATAACTCTGCCATTTTCGGCACAAACATTTTCAGCACCCATAAATTTCAGTTCGTTTGAGAGAAGTTTTTCTACACCCATCAGGCAGGGAGCAGCATATGTATACCTTTTCATTAAATACTATTCCTTTCAGATAACCTGAGCAGATAACTCTGTAATTATATCTCTACATAAATATTATACTATAATTTAAAGAAGTTTTCAAGAAATGGTATTACAAAAAAAGGGGACAAATCTTACGATTTGCCCCATAAAACACTTATTCGTCAATCTCGGATTCGAGAATACCGTAATCGCCGTTATCTCTTATATAAACAACAGAAATTTTATCCGTATCGGAGTTAAGGAACATAAAGAATTTGTGATTGACCATGTTCATACGAAGGATAGCCTCATCAACCGACATAGGCTTGAGGGAAACGATTTTCTTTCTAAATACCTCGTAAGTAAGCTCCTCCATAACCTCTTCATCTGACAGTTCTTCTTCGTCTGCAACAAATGCGTCGAAGGCAGCAGGACGAAGTCGTTTTTCAAGCTTAGTCTTATTCTTACGGATCTGACGTCCGAGTTTATCAATATTGGTATCGAGTGCGTCATTCATTTCTGCAGCCGAACTCTCAACACGGTAAACCATACCATTATCTCTGATTGTGATCTCAACAGTCTGTCTGTTTTTGTAGAGGTTGACAGTTACCTTAACTTCAGCGTCATCGGAGAAAACACGCTCATACTTTCTGAGCTTTTTCTCAACACGCTCCTTGAAGTTATCTCTAAGATTTACGTTTTTTGCTGTATAGGTGATCTTCATACTATCCACCCTTTCTTTGGAAGGAGATTTCATAGAGTTACACAGATGAATTATCTGTCCTCTATGCAACTATAATAACACAAAACAATATAAAGATCAAGTACAAACGATGAATTTTTTGTATAAAAATTACTGCAGTTCAAGCTATTGGTTATTAGTTGATAGTATATAGATGATTAATTATTAACTTTGAACTTTGGACTAACAACTTTGAGCTTTGAACTTACAACCCATTCCTAACTCAAAAAGCTCCACACTCCACTCTCCAAACTCCACACTTACAAAAGCTCCACACTCGTAAACACTCCACACTCAAATAATGATCCCATCTAAATGGTCTATTTCATGCTGAATGATCTGAGCGGTAAGGTCGGAGAATGATTTTTTTTGACGCTTGAAATTAATATCCTGAAATTCAACCTCTATTTCTTTGTATCTTGTAGTTTTCCTCACACCGTCAAGCGACAGACAGCCCTCTTCGGTATCATAGGGGAGAGCCTTTTTTGTGATACGGGGATTTACCATTATCATATTTACAAAACCAACATTTACAATTATCACACGTTTTTTAACACCTATCATATTAGCAGCCATACCGATACAGCGGTCTTTGTTTGCCGCTAAAGTATCTCTGAGATCATCTATTACCTGTGTGTCGTTTTTAGTTGCAGGCGATGATTTCTGCGATAAGAAAATCATATCACGCATTATAGGTTTAACCATTGTAATCACTCCTTAGTTAAAGCCAATCCAATTTCCATTTTGTACTGCTTTCAAAGTCATTTAAAATTTCATCATTATGGGCGGCAACATATAGCTTACCGTCAATATAGCAGCAGAGTACAGTATATTCTTCATTGTGACAAGCGGTCATATTATAGCCTTTTTTAATGAGCTTGTTATTACTGAAAGAATATAGAGCTTTCTTGTCGAGTATTTTGGAGAAAAAATATTGCTTTGATAAATATATAACAGCCATACTGTTCATAGTATTCATTATCTGAAAGCAACCTGCATTAAATAAGAACGAACTTGCACTGTACATCTCCAGTATTTGTGTACATTTATCGTCTGAAAACTCTGTTATATATGGTTCATCGTAATCAGTGAAGTCAAGCTGAATACCAAAATAGGTCTGAGATTCATCGGTTGCTCCTAAAAGCAGAGTATTATTCTCAATATGTATATTATCAAGGGTGTAAAACTGATAGAAACTTCCAAGTATTTCCTCAGAGCTTGCTAAGTTGCTGTAAAAATCTATAACGGGTTGTGGAAAATTTATACCAAGCTCTTTAGCTTTTTCAATAAATACGCTTTCCGATATTTTTTCTGTGGGTTTAGGTAAAAAAACTTCAAGCTGTTTATAGCAATCCTCTACAATATTCCTTTCAAGCTTAGGCAGCTTCTTTTTCTTTTTTGTTTTCTTTATTGGCTTGTAGGAGAATTCCGTAAAGTCAATACCGGTTGAATGAATGAAATCGTCCAGTTCATCTTTACTGTCAGCTGAGATAGAAATACGTTTTGTCAAATTCCAATAACACCCCAATATTTTCTCAGAAATATCATGAAAATCTCTGAACTGATACCCCTTACTTATAGTTTCGTTGTCTGAAAAAGAGCAAAAGCATTTTTTGTTTTCAATATGATCGTTATATTCTTTTTTAGGAATATTATAAACAGCAACATAGGGCTTATTATAAATAATATTCATAGCTGCAATATTAAAAAAGAATGCTTCACTGCCGCTATGATTCAACTCACTGAACCAATGCTCTTCGTCATTGTATTTTTCATATGTGTAATATACTTTAGGGTCGTTCTCGGAGTTTAAGTCTTTTAAACGTATTCCAAGTATGCCGTTTTCACTGTTTATACCGAAAACAAGCCCTTCATTAAGTATGCCAATTTCTTCAATAGAAAAAAATTTATAAAAGCCATTCATAACTTCATCACAATTTCCAAAGTAGTGATAAAATCTAATAAGAGAATTTGGCAGAATAATTCCTAATTCTTTTCCTTTTGATAATATTTTATCCTCACTCATTGTTTCAATAGAGTGATTTAAGTATTTAAGTAATTTATCATAATAATCAGTTTTTATATTCAAAGCAGTTATACTCCTTTTGAAGAACTTTATAAAATTATTATACGCTATTATTACAAAAAATCAATACCGCACAATAAAATCAAATAATTTTACTTATGCGGTATTGTTGTTATAGCTATTCTTTCCAGTTAAAACTTCCCGACAGCAGCGTTGTCTGATCCTGTGCTACTGTGAGTAGTCCGCCTTGTGTATGTCCGAGTTTTTCTGTGCCGTCCGAAAGCAAAATTTTACAGTCGCAGGGTTTAACAGACGTAATAAACGGTATATGTCCTGCAAGTATCGCAAGATCTCCGTCTGCGCCCCTGAGTGTGAGCATTACTGCCTCGCCCTTAAAAATATCGCCGTCGGGACTTGATACTATTAGCTTGAATGTACTCATTTCTTTGCCTTTCCTGCCTTTTCAAGCACCTCGTCTATTGTGCCTGCAAAGAGGAACGCAGACTCGGGAACATCGTCATGCTTGCCCTCAATGATCTCTTCAAAGCCTCTGATCGTTTCGCTAAGCGGTACATATACGCCCTCGATACCTGTAAACTTCTCCGATACATGGAACGGCTGAGAGAGAAATCTCTGTATCTTTCTTGCACGCTGAACAAGGAGTTTATCCTCATCAGACAATTCGTCCATACCCATAATAGCGATGATGTCCATAAGCTCCTTGTATCTCTGGAGAATTCTTTGAACCTCTTTTGCAACATTATAGTGTTTTTTGCCGAGAATTTCGGGGTTGAGAATACGGCTTGTGGATTCAAGCGGATCAACAGCAGGGTAGATACCCTGTGACGCTATAGTTCTTGAAAGAACGGTCGTTGCGTCGAGGTGGGCGAAAGTTGTAGCAGGCGCAGGGTCGGTAAGGTCATCGGCAGGAACATAAACAGCCTGTACCGATGTGATAGAACCTTTCTTTGTAGAGGTAATTCTCTCCTGTAAAGCGCCCATTTCGTTTGCAAGCGTCGGCTGATAACCAACGGCGGACGGCATACGTCCCAAAAGCGCGGAAACCTCGCTTCCTGCCTGCGTAAATCTATAAATATTGTCGATAAACAAAAGTACGTCCTGACCTTCTTCGTCACGGAAATACTCCGCCATAGTAAGACCCGAAAGAGCAACTCTCATTCTTGCTCCCGGCGGCTCGTTCATTTGTCCGTAAACAAGCGCGGTGTTGCCGAGAACGCCCGACTCTTTCATTTCGTTGTAGAGGTCGTTACCCTCTCTTGTACGCTCTCCGACACCTGTGAATACCGAGATACCGCCGTGCTGTTTAGCAATGTTGTTGATAAGCTCCATAATAAGAACTGTTTTTCCAACACCTGCGCCGCCAAACAAACCGATTTTACCACCCTTTGAGTAAGGGCAGATAAGGTCGATTACCTTAATTCCTGTTTCGAGAATTTCCGTTGAAGTGGAAAGCTCATCATAACTCGGTGCGGTACGGTGAATATTCCATCTTTCACAGTTTTCGGGGTCTTTGCCGTTGTCAACTGTGTTTCCGAGAACATTAAAAATTCTGCCGAGAGTTTCTTTGCCTACGGGTACGCTTATAGCTTTTCCTGTATCTGTAACAGGAGTACCTCTTTTCAGTCCGTCGGTTGAGCTCATTGCTATACATCTGACGGTGCTGTCGCCTATGTGCTGGGCAACCTCTACCGTAAGCGTTCTTTCTCCGACGGGGATAGTAAGAGCATTGTTTATTGAAGGCAGATTACCCTCGTCAAACCGCACGTCAACAACAGGACCCATTACCTGAGCGACTGTGCCTTTCTGAGATTTTGCCACTCTTGCTCCCTCCTTTATTGTGCGTCGCTGCCTGCGACGATTTCTGTAATTTCCTGAGTAATAGCACCCTGTCTTGCTCTGTTGTATTCGAGCTGGAGAGTGTCTATCATAGTTTGTGCATTTTTGCCTGCGGAGTCCATAGCCATACGTCTTGCGGCAACCTCGGACGCATAGCTCTCCCTGATAAGTCCCATAATTCTGCCGTTTACATATTCCGGTACGGCGGTGTTAAGTATGGTAAGCTCATCGGGTTCAAATATAGTTCCCGCATTATTTTTCTTTTGTGAAGCAGTGAGGGGGAGTATCCATTCGATATTTGCCTCCTGCGTCATTACGGAAACGTATTTTGTGTAAATTACGCCAAGTTGGTCGAATTTACCCTCTGTAAACTCCTCACACAGCCTCTTTGAAAGCTCTGCGCCGTTTTCGAGAGTAAAGTTTTCTGCCGAGATATAGCCGTCACCGCCGAAACGCTCACACGCACGCTTGCCGACAGGGATAAAATCTGCGTCCGGATACTCTTTAGCAAGTCTGAACACATTAGCATTATATCCTCCCGCAAGACCTCGGTCACCTGCAATAACTACAATGCAGATCTTGCCGTCTTTACTCTCTCTCATAAAGGGGCTTTTTTTACATTCATTGCAGGCTGTAAGAAGTTCGATAACATTATTGACAGCCTTAGCGTACTGACGGCTTTTGTTCATAACCTCAGTTGCGTGACGAATTTTTGATGACGCAACAAGTCCCATAGCGGTTGTGAGATGAAGTGTTGAGTCAACGCTTCTGATTCTCGTGCGAAGTGCTTTTGTATCTGCTCCCACAAGATCACCTCTTCATTTCCGCAAGAGTTTCTTTAAGACTTTCAACGTCGCTGTCGTCGAAATATCCCTGTTCTATTCTGTCGAGGAACTCCTTATTCTCATTATGGAGTTTTTCGTAAAGTCTTTCCTCGTAATCGTGTACCTCGGATACAGGAATATCGTTAAGATAGCCGTTGATAACAGCGTAAACGATAGCTACCTGACAACCAACGTGAACGGGGGAGTTACGGTTCTGTTTTAACACCTCAACAATTCTCTCGCCCAAAGCAAGACGGGATTTTGTATCAGCGTCGAGGTCTGAACCGAACTGAGCAAACGCCTGAAGCTCTCTGTACTGAGAGTAGAGGAGTTTAAGCTCGCCCGCAACTTTTTTCATACCCTTAAGCTGAGCCGAACCGCCTACACGGCTAACGGAGATACCGGGGTTGATAGCAGGCATAATACCCGAGTGGAACAGTTCTGTTTCAAGGAAAATCTGTCCGTCGGTAATAGAAATTACGTTTGTAGGGATATATGCGGAAACGTCGCCCGCTTGAGTTTCGATAATCGGTAAAGCGGTAATCGAACCGCCGCCGTATTCGGGAGCTACACAAGCAGCACGTTCAAGAAGTCTTGAATGGAGATAGAAAACATCTCCGGGGTATGCTTCACGTCCCGGCGGGCGTCTGATAAGCAGGGATAATGCACGGTACGCCACAGCGTGTTTACTGAGGTCATCGTAAATAATAAGTACGTCCTTACCCTGTTCACGGAAATATTCTGCCATAGCGCAGCCCGTGTAAGGAGCGATGTACTGAATTGGGGCGCTTTCCGCAGCTGACGCCGATACAATAATAGTATAGTCCATAGCGCCTGCTCGTGAAAGCTCGTTTGCAAGCTGAACTACGGAGCTTGCTTTTTGACCGATAGCAACGTATATACAAAGAACGTCCGAGTTTTTCTGATTGATGATAGTGTCAATCGCAATTTCGGTTTTACCTGTCTGTCTGTCACCGATAATAAGCTCACGCTGACCTCTGCCTATCGGTATCATACTGTCAATAGCTTTGATACCTGTTTGCATAGGCTTTGAGATACTCTTTCTTTCGATGATACCGGGAGCCTCGGACTCGATAGGTCTTTGAGCGGTACAGTGAGCAGGGCCTTTGCCGTCTATCGGCTCGCCGAGTGCGTTTACAACTCTGCCGAGGAGCTGCTCGCCTACGGGTACGGACAATACTCTGCCGGTTCTTCTGACGGTTGTACCCTCTCTTATAGCGTTTGTGTCGGAGAGGATAGCTACGGATACAGTTTCGTTTTCAAGGTTCTGTGCCATACCGTATGTACCGTCCTCGAATTCGAGAAGTTCGCTTGACATACATTCACGCAGACCGTAAACTCTTGCTATTCCGTCGCCGACAAGAATAACCGTACCTGTTTCCGCCATTTCTATTCTTGATTTATAATTTTTGATCTGATCCTTAATAATACTGCTGATCTCTTCGGGTTTCAGACTCATGTGTCAATCACTTCCTTTATATCACGGAGTCTGCGTCTTAGGCTTCCGTCAAGCACTTTGCCGTCTACATGGACGATAACACCGCCCAGTACAGCAGCGTTTACAATATAGTGCATGATGACCTTTTTGCCGCAGAATTTCTCCAGCTTTTCTTTGAGTTTTTCCTTTTCGCCTTTTGTGAGAGAAACTGCCGTAATGACATTGGCAGATGTAATGCCGTCGTTTGCATGATACAGTTCTTCGTACTCCGAGATACATCTGTGAACAAGTCTGATGTTGTTTTTCTCGCAGAGTACTTTAAGAAAATTTACTGCATATTCGCAGACACCGTCCGAGAAAGCTTTGTCGATAGCGGCTGTTCTTTCCTGTATGGAAATATTTGGCGAGGCAAGCAAATCGAGATACTCGGGAAACTGACGCAAAATCTGGGATATGGTTTTAAGTTCGTCTGATACGAGTTTTTCTTTGCCGTCCTCAGCCGCAAGCATAAAGAGTGCGACTGCATATTCCTTAGCTGTCTGCGTCATTATTCTCACCTATTTTCTCAATAAAGGAGTCTATATAATTTCTGTGGTCTGCCGTGTTGATTTCTCTTTCAAGCAGTTTTTCTGTGAGTAAAGCAGATACCTCTGTTATCTCGTGTCTTATATCGGACTGAGCCTTTTTCTTTTCAAGCTCAGCGTCTGTTTTTGCCTGACGAAGAATATCGTCTGCCTTTTCCTTAGCGCTGTTTACGATCTTGTCGCTCTTTTTCTGAGCCTTTGCCTTAGCAGTTTTTATAATGCTCTGAGCTTCGTCATCGGCACTCGACAGCTTAGCCTCGTAAGCTTTTTTGGCGTCGTCTGCATTTTTCTGAGCCTTTTTTGCGCTGTCAAACTGATCGTCTATAAGCTTTTGTCTGTCGGCAAGAACCTTTTTTACAGGTGTAAACAGAAGTTTTTTGAAGATAAGGAATAGGATCAGCAGGTTTAAGAGAGAGATGATTATCTGCCATATATTAATGGATATAACCTCTGATGACTGCATAATAAATTCTCCTAAAAAATTACTTCAAAGAAAGCATTGTATCCATGAGAATGTTTACAAATCTGCCCGGTGCAAGGAAGATAAGCAGGATAGCAATAACGAGAGCGTAAAGACCTGTTGTTTCGGCAACAGCGCAGCCCATAAGCATAGTAGTAGTAACAGAACCTTTGCATTCGGGCTGACGTCCGATAGCTTCGCAGGCGCTTGCAACAGCGTTGCCTTCACCGATACCGGGGCCGATACCTGCGATCATTGCCATACCTGCGCCGAGTGCGCAGCAGCCTAAAATAATACCAATAGCGAGTTCCATCATAATAATTTCCTCCAGTTAATTTTGTTTTGATTTTTTCTTTTTGAGTTTTTCTTTATAATCATCTTCGGGGAAGCCCGTAGAAATATAAAGCATAGTAAGCATAGCGAAAATGAATGCCTGCAAGCAGCCGCTGAAGATGTCAAAGTATATTGACAAAATAGCAGGAATACCGATTTGCAGGAATGGGAATTGTCCCAAAAAACCCGGAAGTCTGCCAAGTATCATATGAGTAACTCCTTGAAGTCCCACGGCAACGAGTACCGATATTACAGAACCCGAAAGAACGTTTCCGTAATGACGGAATGCCATAGAAACAGGCGTTGCAAACTCACTGATAACGTTAAGCGGAGCCAAGAACGGTACGGGATCGCCAAAGCTTTTGAGATAATGTACGGGACCGCATTTCATCTTGTAATAAGTAATCAGGATAAATACAAGCAAAGCCCAGCCTGCAACAACATTCAAGTCCGACGTAGGGGGATAAAGCCCTATCAAAGTGAGCAGACTTGAAAAAGCCGAAAGACCCATAATAGCTGCAACGAACGGCGCAAAGCCTGAAAAATATTCACCCATATTGCCCAAGACAAGATTTTCTGTTTGTTCCACGATCCATTCCGCAGCATGCTGTCTGTGAGTTGGGTGCTTTGCAGAAAGTCCGTGCGTTAAGAACAGGCACAAAAAGAACAGCGCTGCAATAACTATCCAGGAGTTTACCTGTGATTCCGTAATAGGGAGATCCTGCAAAGGCATATGCAGAGTAAAATAGATTTTAGCGCCTGCGATCTCAATACCCTCGGACGCAGGCTCTAAAAGTATGTACAAAGCGATACCGAAAACAAACGGTAAAATAAATCCTGCAAGCAGAAGAACATCGACAATGCGGAAGGAAAGTGATTTTTCTTTCACGGTTATTGTTCACCACCTTTATCTGTATTCTGTCCGCCGCTGCGTTTATCCATAAGAGGACGAAATGTAACAGCGATACGGGGGAAAAACAGCGGTATGATAGAAGCGATAGGGTTGAAGAAGATAACGCCGACTGCGGCAAAACCAAACTGCATAAGCATTCTTAAAGTCTGCGAAAATTTCATAGTGGTTTTAGCGTCGTCGCTGTCCTTTTCAAGAGCTTTCTGAACGGTGATACCCATAAGCAGAAAATTCAGACACGCGCATATACCCGACAAAAGATTACCGAACAGCACGCCGAAATTCCATTTTCCGAATACAAGAAACACAGCCTGCATAACAGCGCTGAGAATAAGCACCCAGGCTGATATATAGAGAGTTTCCTTGCGTACGGTGGGGTCAAGTTTAGACATAGCTTAAAATCACACCTTTTCTTGATATTATTTGGTTTACAGAAAACCAACACCACAATTATATAATAATTTAAAGTGAAATTCAATACACAGAACGGAAAAATGCGGTATCATTTTTCTTAGGAATTTACATATTTTTAGTAAAAATTGCATATAAGGTAAAATAAATCAATATAACAGAATGCTTTTTGACAGCCAAAAAAAATAATAAAATAAGTATTGACAAAGGGTTAATTATATGTTATTATAATCTTTACACAACAGAAAGAGGGGCGTGAATGCTTTAATGGGAAAAGAAAGTACAAAAACAATAGCACAGAACAAAAAAGCATATCATGACTACTTTGTTCTGGAAACATACGAAGCAGGGATAGAGCTTTGCGGCACAGAGGTAAAGTCACTTCGAGCAGGCAGAGTTAATCTGAAAGATAGCTGGTGTACGATAGTTGACGGAGAAATTTTTATAAACGGAATGCACATAAGTCCTTACGAACAGGGAAATATATTTAATAAAGACCCTATGAGAGTACGAAGGCTGCTTTTACACAAAAGGGAAATTATGAAGCTGTTCGGAACGATCAAGCAGGACGGACTTGCACTTATACCGCTTTCGTTATATTTTAAGGGAAGCAAGGTCAAAGCAGCGATCGGTTTGTGCAGAGGTAAGAAGCTTTACGACAAGAGGGCGGATATGGCTGAAAGATCGGCAAAAAGAGATATTGAACGCACAATGAAAGAGCGTTTTAAATAAATATGGGGATGTAAAGGTTTCGACGGGGATCGTGAGCCTTTGTAAGCGAGCAGCGGTGCGGAACCGCTATAAAATCCGTAACTTAAAAAATAAACGACAACAATACAGTTGCGTTAGCAGCCTAAGCTGCTCGTTCTGTCCGAGATTACCGCGACTCGGATAAGGGCGTCGATTAGCGGTGAACGTATCAGGGAGGCTGTCTTGACCCCTGCTATGAACTAAAGACTACCGACGAGATAAGCCTGCCTATGGGCGTATCTCAGGGGGAATCTAAAAACACAGGCTGCGCTCGGAGAAAGCATTGGTAAGTGGTTTTCGGACAGGAGTTCGATTCTCCTCATCTCCACCAAAAGCGAAAAAGGGTTGATTTTATGCGGGTATGTTAAAAATATCCCCGAAAATTCCCCGATATTTCGCAAAATACGAAAATTCCCGAGTACTGACTCTTGTAGTCGGTATTCGGGAATTGTTTTTTTAGATGTCAATTTGATTGAGGAGGGTGAGTGCTCGTTCGCTCTCTTTCGGGTATAAATGGGAGTAGGTTTTTAAAGTGATACTTATATCAGCGTGACCGAGCCTGCGTGCAATTTCTTGAATATTAATTCCGTTGTTAGCAAGGTAGCTTGCGTGTGAGTGGCGGAAGTCGTGGATACGAATTTTTTTTATACCTGCAAGCTGTGCATATTTCTCATTGGCAGTTGCGATAGTGGTATCTCTTAAAGCGACTGTTCCTCCGCAAACATAATAACTATCACTAAAGTTAGGCATTGTTTTACATCTGGAGTAATGTTCGTCAAGAATCTCTTTTAGTGGTGTTTGTATCTGAATTGTACGAATTGAGCTTTTGTTTTTAGGCGGAGTAATTCTATCACAGCCTTTCAATTTCTGATTTAGGGACTTAGTGATTTTTATATCGCCGTTCTGTATATCACACCAATTCAGAGCATTAATTTCCCCTTTTCTCATACCCATAAAGAAAGCAATGCAGAAAAAAACATATAAATTCCAATCTTGTAAATGCGTGCTTTCTTCGGCTATTTGTTTTGCAACATCAATGAATTTTTTAAATTCTTCGGGTGTATAAAAGTCCATTTCTTCAACATCTTCCAATGGTGCTTTGAAGTTACCGGCTTTAAGTAACGGATTGTGAGGCAGATACTCCATTTTCACAGCATAGTTCAGCATAGATCTAAACTCTTTGTAAAAATTCTGTTTGGTAGTTATCTTGTAATTGCCGTCGTTTACGGATTGTTTCCATTTTTCGATAAGAGGGACATTTATTTTATCAATTTTAATATCTTCAAAGAAAGGGAGAATGTGCAGTTCGAGAACCTGCTTGCTTTTGGCGAGAGTAGATTCTCTGACCTCGTGTTTTTTGGAAGTCACGTACTCGTCGAATAATTGCCTTACCGTCAGCTTTGCAGACGGCTGTTCTGTTTTTACAGAATGTGTCAATTCTCTTTCAAGCTGTTTAGCTTCGTCTGCTCCGTAAGCTGTACGCTCGATCTGTTTGTTATTGCCGTAGCTGTCGGTGTAGTTG
>CACWKD010000045.1 GCA_902761345.1 uncultured Ruminococcus sp.
GTATATTCTGAATTTGTACGCTTTATTCAATGCCCGTCACCTCTTGGCACATAGGATATTTACAATTATATCGTATCATTACACTGTAACGATGTCAAGTATTTTCAGCCCTCACGGGCTGACAGCAATTCATCCCCGACCTATAGAGGTCGGAGTCTTCTTGCCGAAGTAGGATAAATCGTTTATAAATATCATTTTCTTAGCAGATCAGGAAAATCGTCAATCACTTTTTACAGAAAAAAACAAATAAATTAAATTGTTATTATTTATTTTCACTTGACAAACGTGACAATTACTGTTATACTATTTTTACAGAATATTTTACTGTAATAAAAATGCCGAAAGTAAATTCTATATTCACGCTGTTTGTATTGAATTTCATTGAGCATTAGAAAAAGGAGAGATACTTATGAATGATAACAAGTATTCAAGGGAAATAGCAGATAAAATAGAAGAATTCCTTGACGAAGATGATTGGAAATATAGTTTTGACAGCGAGAAAGGCTATTTTTCATTCGGACTGTCGCTTAACAAAACTAAAATCAGAAAAGTAGAGTTTATTATTCGTATCCGTGAAAGCGATTTCGTTGTTTACGCTATCTGTCCTATCAACGTGAATAAAGACGATACTTCCGCTATGCTTCGCATAAGCGAGTTTCTACACAGAGCAAACTACGGTACTTTCTGCGGTAATTTCGAGTTTGATTTCAGTGACGGTGAAATTAGATATAAAACATTTGTTGACTGTGATAATATGGCTCTTAGTACAGACGCAGTTAGAAATGCTATCTATACTTCAGCGTCTGAGTTTGAAAAATACGGTGACGGTATTCTTGAAGTTATTTTTACAGAAAACAAAGCCGAAGATGTATATGAGAAATTTACAAAAAAGTATTTCGAGGAGCTTATTGAAAGGTACGCTAATATGAAAGGCTCGGACGACAACGATGAGGACGATGATGATGATGATGATGACGACGACGATGTGATAGACGACATTTTCAGTTCCTTGATTGACGATGACGACGAATAATAAAAAGTAAAAAAATATACACCGCATGAGATACGTTTGATTGTATTCTCATGCGGTGTTTTTTTATCTTTTATCCTTATCAACAAATTCAAGTGAAATTATAGAAATTATACCGTAAATCAATGTAAACGCTATAAGTATAAGCCACATCTGTCCCAAATGCTCTATCGAATGCTCATAATCGGCAGGATCGCCTGTTGCCAGAACAGAAAACATACTGTTAATATCCGCTGTTGTGCAAATGGCATTTAGTCCCCATTTTGCTACTGTCAGCTTTGATATGATCTCTGTAAATCCGCTTAGCTCAAATATCATTCCCGACATTACAAGCTGTATGATCAGTACAAACGGCATAACTGTCATAGCGGTGTTAGTGGTCTTTACTATGGACGATACCATCATTCCGAGTGCGTCCGAACTGTACACTATCAAAAGAAACGATATGAACAGCTCTATTCCCGAAGGCAGAAATACTCCTCCGTCAGGCAGATTATCAAAGTTCTTTACGCATACGATCAATGTAATGATTATACTTTCTATAAAACATAGTACAAACTCAAATATCATATGTGCCGTTATGTATGACAAAATATGAAGTCCCGAACGATGTTCCCTTTTTATAATGTCACGCTCTTTGCATATTGACTGAATAGAATTAAAAATTCCTATCCATATGCAAGCGCATACAAGCGCAAACGCTCCGTTTCTTGTATCCTTATAATCATTAAACATTTCGGAGCTTGTTACCGTCGAAATAATAATTGTTATTATAGCCGCACTGATAAATATCTTCCAGCCTTTTTCGTTACGGAAAATATTAAAACACTTCTCTGTATATATTTTAGCTTGTTTCGCTCTTGACGCTCTGCCCATTTTCTCAACTCCTGCCTGTCATTTTGTTATATTTTTCTATGAAGTAATCAGCCATACCTTCTCCGCCCTCATCGGGACGGTTTATTCTTCCGACGATTGCTTCAAGAGTATCTGTTTCAAAGAATTTCTTCGCCTCTTCGGGTGTTCCGAAAAACGCAAGACTTCCGCTGTCGTTTGACGATTTCTTCGCAAGAACTATAACCTTATTAAACAGAGAAAACGCTCTGTCGGGCGCATGAGTAATAACCATTACTATCTTGCCCTCATTTGCTATATCTTTCAGGTTCTTCATAAGAGATGTCGCCATATTTCCGTCTAATCCCGAATCAGGCTCGTCAAGGAAGAACAAACTCGGGTCTGCTATATACTCTACCGCTATACTCAGACGCTTACGCTGTCCTCCGCTCAGCTTTGATACAAGCTTATCTTTTTCTCTTGACAGACCCATTGTATTAAGCACACTATTTACTCGTTCAAGAACCATAGCCTTATTCATTGAGGACGGTAATTTCATCTCGGCAGAACTTTTCAGCGTATCATACACTATGTCGCCGCCTCTGAGAAGATCCTGCTGCGGTACAAAACCTATCTCGTATTTCATTTCGGCAAAATCTTTGTATATATCTCTGCGTCCGTGCGTTATCGTTCCCTGCGCCTTTTCGTAACCCATTACAGCATTCATAAAGGTTGTTTTTCCCGCGCCCGAACCGCCTAAGATCAATACCATTTCACCGGGCTGTATACGAATATCAATGTTCTCCAAAAGCAGACGGTGCTTTGCTTTCTCCCATATGCTTCTGTTGATAATATGTATATCCAAAGGCGCGTTATTGCCTATGTTCTGCTGTGCCTGCTGATATACGGGCTGAGGGGGAATATAGCTTTGCTGCTGCGGAACAGGCTGATTTTGCTGTAACGCAATACCCCCTCTTTGCGGCTGTACAGATTGAGGTATCTGAGCCTGCGGTACATTCTGAACAGGCACATTACCCGAGGGACGCTGGCTGAGTATTCTGTTGCCAAGAAATACAAAATAGTAATTTGCTATTCTTACACAATCGCCCATTTTTATGTAACGCGGCTCGGAAAGTCTATCTCCGTTCAGATATACTCCGTTTGTACTTCCGTGGTCGATCACTGCCCAGCCAAGCTTTGCGGCAAAAAACGACGCATGAAGCTCGGATACATTTAAATCGCTTACTGTTACACTGTTTTTCAGATGTCTGCCTATCTTTATTTCCGAGGTGTTGTTATACAGATCGATAATATTTTCAACAAAGCTTTCGGGATACTCCGTCATAAATATCAACGCTGTAAAATCTATCGCCGAAACTACATTCGATCCGTACAAATGCAAAACCATACCGTCTGTCAAATACAGCTTGTTGTTCGGAGTTATTCTCTGATCTTTAAAATACGTTCCGTTCTTGCTGCCTGTGTCCGCATAGAAATATCCTATCTCATCACAGCCGAAAACTCCATGTCTGCGTGAAACGTATGAAAACGGCAGATCAATATCCGCCATGCCATCTTCTGTTGTTCTTCCGACAGTCATAAATCTGTTCAGATCATATATCCTCATTCTACCGTTTGCTATCACCATAATTTTAGGCGGCATATTCTTTTTTTCTATTACCTGTGTATCCATATTTTTACCTCTGTCAATAATTATTTCCTGCAATACTGTTTATTACGCTGCTTCTCTTCTCCGATACTGCAATATCGGCTTCCTGTGTTGTGCTATATGAAACAAGATAGGAATTTTCCTGCCCTCTTACAGCAATACTCGCTTCTATCTGCTTATCAAGAGGACAATCTACTATATCATAGTATAGGAACTTTCCGTTGAGCTTATTTAAATCGGCATTTTCGTTGTATGAGATCATAATCAGATCGCCGATATTCTCTATATCCTCTGCCCAGTCACAGGACGTGAGCGGATTATTATACAATGCTACATAATCAAGCGTTATATCGGAACTGAATTTACCGAGGTTCGATATTTTATTGCTGCTGAGATCTATATAATTAAGAGAAACACCTTTTGTTGATGTTATCTTATCAAGACCGGTTGTATCGGATATTTGATTACGGGGCATAAAAATGTAGTTAAGAGATGTACAATTCTCTATACCGTCAAGACTTGTAAGCTTGTTATTATCGCCCGAGATGATCTCCAGCGTTTTGCAGTTACCGAGCGGCTTTAAATCTGTTACATCGTTATTGTCAAAACTTAAAAATTTCAGATTTACGGCATTTGCAAGCGGTGAAAGATCTGTTATTTCGTTATCGTTTACGGAAACATACTCGATCGAATTTTCACACTTCTTTAATACAGAAATATCGCTGATACTGTTTCCGTTTACAAATACTTTTTTCAGCTTTACGGAATTTGAAAGCTCCTCTATACTTTTCAGATTATTATACGACGCTTCTATATTTTCAAGATATATCATACCCTCTATACCGTTTAAATCGGAAAGAGAGTTGTTGTTTACCTTTAATGATTTAAGTTCTCTCATACCGACAAGAGGAAACAGCGTAGTTATCTTGTTTTCATTAAAATTAAGCTTTTCGACCTTTTCCAATCCCGCAAGAGGTGTAAGATCGGAAATTTCGCACTGCTCAGCGTCCAGCGTAACCAATTCGGTAAATGACGACAACACCGAAATATCGCTCACAGAGGTTTGGCTTATATCCATATATGATAGATCTTCCGACAATGGTTTGATCGTTGATAAATCGTTAATATCTTCGTTGCCGTTTAAATGTAATCTCCAAAGCGTGCTGTAATTTTCAAAATTTATACTTGCAAACTGTTCCTGGCTCATCGAATCATATTCAAGGTCAAGCGTTTTCAGATTTACAAAGTTTGATATACCGCTGTAATCGTTTATTCCCACGCAAGCGATAATTTCCAGATCGGAGAGTTCGGGCGTTATATCTGCAAAATACTCGTCTGCCCCCTCTTCAAATACACACTTCCTGAAATCGATCGAATATAGCTTTGACAGCTTTGACAGTTCTTTCATATCATTTACGGTAACAGTCTTTTCCGACAGATATAGGTATTTTTCGTTTCGGTCAACAGACTCTCCGCATATTGTCACTTTACTCAAAGCAAGGTATATAACAGCTACTACTCCCAAAAGCACAACTGCAAATATTATCGGCAGAATTACGGATTTTTTCTCTCTTTTTTGAGGGGTGAAGTTCGCAGGCTTGCTCTGATCCATATTATTCATAGGAGCGATATTCTGCGGCTGTACATTAGGAAATACGGGTACGGAAAAGCTTTCGTTTTGTACCTGAGGAGAATTATTTTTCGTAAGCGTTACATTCTTTTGCGGCTGAGGTGGAGCAGAAAACTGCGGTGCAGATATAGACTGAGGTGGAGCAGAAAACTGCGGTGCAGACGAAAAATTCGGCACACCCATATTATTATCCACAACGGCAGTAACATTTTTATTTGTAAAGTTTTGCGGCGGTATGGAGTTTTGGGGGTGAGTTGATGTGTTAAAAGCATTTAACAGTTCGGACATTGTCTGATACCTGTTGTTTCTAAATACGCTAAGCCCCTTTAGCAATACTCTTTCAAAATCAGGGTCAACAGCAATACCCATTTGTGACGGCGGCGTTAAAGTATCGCTTATAACTCGGTTGACCGATACGGGCGGTACTGTTCCCGTGATACACTCGTACATAGTCGCACAGATAGCGTAGACGTCCGTCCAGCTTCCTTGATTAAGCTTACTGCCGTACTGTTCTTCGGGGGCGTATCCCTGCTTTACTACGATAGCGGTGCTTTTGTTATTATTCTCTATATTTCTTGCAGAGCCGAAATCCAACAGCTTGACAGAATTACTGCAAACCATAATATTATCGGGACTGATGTCACGATGTATCATACCTTGACTGTGTATCTTATCCAGCGATACAATTATCGGTCTTATTAATTCAAGGGTTTGCTGAGGTGAAAGACGTCCGTTTCTTTTAAGATAACTTTCGAGAGTTTCTCCGTCCAAATACTCCATTACAATATACGCAGTATTATTTTCCTCAAAAAAATCTCTTACGCTTACGATACCGCTCTCTGCCGAGAATTTGGCAAGTATTCTCGCCTCACGCAAAAAGTTCTCCTTGCCCTTTTCAAAAAACTCTCTGCGGTCACTGCTTGTACTTGGAACCACTTCATTCGATACTGTTACGGTACGGTTTACATACCCGCCGGGGAAATACTCCTTTATCGCAACCTTTATGTCGAGAATTTTATCCCTGCCTACATAAGTAATTCCAAAACCGCCCTCGCCTATCACTTTTCCGAGTATGTACTTACTATGGAGTTCCGTACCCGAGGAAAGACAATGTACAGGTGTTTCAATATTTTGTACTCCGGAACACAGAGGACAAATCTCTATATTATCAGGTATCTGCATAACACAATGTTTACAGTACATCTTAAAATCTCCTTTCGGCAGAATGTTTTTGCCAAAACAATACAATAATATTATAAAGTACATTCTAATATTTGTAAATCTTTTTTTTGAATTTTCAACGATTATCCGTTATTTCCATTACTCTCGGTAATTATTCTTCGTATTTCGCTCTCAGCCTGCTGTACTTCCTCTTTAAACGCCCTTGAAGATATTCTCAGCGCCCCCGAACCCAAAATAATAAGCTGTTCAAGTCCGTCGGAAGTAACTACTCTTACCCTGTTATTTTTTGCAAGCTTATGCGTTACCTTTTCTATATACATATCTGCTGTTTCTGCTTCTTTTGTATATACAATGTTTATATTTCCTGCTGTTTCAATATCTCTTATATGGTTCTTTACTTTATATGCGTCAAAGACAAGTATCAGTTCGCAGCCTTTGTACCCCTGATAATTGCACAAAATATTAATAAGCATACTTCGCGCTGTTTCCATATTATCCCTTGCAGCGCTGTTAAGCTCTTCCCATGAGAATATTACGTTATACCCGTCTACAAGCAAATACTCCTTGCCGTCATATCCCACGCTGCCTTTTCTCTTATACGTTGGGGAGGGCGCGTCATAGCGTACCTGTGAAGTCTGTCCGACTTTACTTGTTGCAGTACCGTATGTCTGTTCAAAAATCTGCATAAGTTCTCGGTCAAGGGCAAACACATCTTTCTGTGTTGCGCACCTTGCAAGTAAGCTTTCTCTGCTGTACTCCTCTGCTGTGTTTCGCTCGCTGCGGTACTCGGGCAGGTGCATATAATTCTTTACCTCGTCCCACTTTACATAAAATCCTGCTCCATGCGAACAGAATACCGAACCGCACGGATTTTGAAGATCTGCGTCGGGATTATACGCTATTGCCTCTATAACTTCATCGGCATTTGTACACGGTTCATATCCCTTTAAACTGCACACAAGCCTGCCTTTGCCTTTTGTAAGCTTTACTACCTCTTTTGTATATTCCTGCATATATACAGCAGGGGCGCTGCCTTTTAGTATTGTCATCTCACCTGCGCTTTCAAGCGGATCAAGCTTGCCTTTCATTCTCTGAATATCAGACATTGCTCGTCCGACATTCTCGGAGGGTACTTCAAGCATAAAATCATATACAGGTTCCAGCAAAACAGACTTTGCGCATCTAAGTCCGTGCCTTACCGCTCTGTCGGACGCTTGTCTGAAATCTCCGCTCTCGGTATGTTTCAGATGTGATTTACCCGATACAAGTATTATCTCTATGTCGGTTATCGGAGAACCCGTGAGTACCCCCAAATGTGTTTTTTCACTTAAATTTGTTAGTATCAGACGCTGCCAGTTTCTGTCGAGCTGATCCTCGCTGCACTCTGAACGTATAACTATTCCGCTCCCTTGTTTCCCGGGACGCAATAGCAGATGTACCTCCGCATAATGCTTTAACGGTTCAAAATGCCCTATTCCCTCTACTGTATCTAAGATAGTTTCTTTATAGTTTATACTGCCTGTTCCAAAGGTTACAGCTATACCAAACCTCTCTTGTATCACAGAACGGAGTATTTCAAGCTGCATATCTCCCATAAGCTGAACACGTATTTCTTTTGTAAGTTCATTCCATACAATATTCAGCTGCGGGTCTTCTTCTTCCAATATTTTCAATTTTGCAAGAAGTATACCGCTGTCCAGACCTTTCGGCGGAAATACCGTATAAGTCAAAACAGGCGACAGTATAGGGGTTATCTCGTTTTTCTCGTATCCCAATCCGTCTCCGGGTCGTGCAAACGTTATTCCTGTAACCGCGCACACCTGCCCCGCGTAAGCTGTATCTGTCTGTGTAAATTTTTCTCCTGAATATATTCGTATCTGGTCTGCTTTTTCGCCCGTTATATTCTTATCGCTCTTTAATACTTCCCTTACTTTGAGAGTTCCTCCCGTAATTTTCATAAATGTAAGTCGCTTATGCTTATTATCCTCGGATATTTTAAAAACAACTCCCCCAAACTCACTCGGGTATTCTCTCATTTCTGTATAATGTGAAATACAGTCAAGAAACTCCGTAATACCGTCAAGTTTTAAGGCTGAACCAAACATACACGGAAATACTTTTCGCTCTCTTACAGCCTTTGCAATATCCTTATCATCAAGCGCGCCTTTCTCACTGAAAATATCGAGAAGTTCTTCGTCACATAACGCAATGTTTTCGTACAGGCTGTCTGTATCGGAGAAATCTATACAGCCGTCGTCAAGCTTTGATTTTAAATGTGAAAGCAATTCAAGTCTATCGGGCACATTCATATCCATTTTATTTACAAATACAAAACAAGGCACATTATATTTTTTCAGAAGTTTCCATAACGTATATGTATGGCTCTGCACACCGTCCGTACCGCTTATTACAAGAACTGCATAATCAAGCACCTGTAATGTTCTTTCTGTTTCTGCCGAAAAATCCACATGACCGGGAGTATCAAGCAAAGTAAAATGTGTACTGCCATAATCAAAAACAGCCTGCTTTGAAAATATAGTGATCCCTCTCTCCCTTTCAAGAGAAAAATTATCAAGGAAAGAGTCTTTTCTATCTACTCTGCCCTGCTTTTCTATACTGCCCGAGCAATAAAGGAGCGCTTCGGAAAGAGTAGTTTTTCCCGAATCCACATGCGCAAGAATACCGATAACTATATTTTTCATTTAATCGTCCCTCCAAAACAAAATTCTGTATTTTTTATTATATCATATTTTATTGTCAATGTCACTATTAACCGTGAAGTAAACTTTTATACAAAAAAGCATTGAATTATTATTGCAAATGTTATATAATATATTTATCTATGAATTTAAAGGGTGATTTGATGAAAAAGAATTTTATTATATCTGTTGTTCTTGCGGCAATATCTTTCGGTATTCTCATTGCGTCTATCGTTTTCTGTATTCTTGAAAAGGAAACTATTTGTATGTATCTCGGAATGGGTTCGACTGCAGCCGCTTTTATTTCGGTATTGTTCGGACTCGGCAGTTGGAAAGATAAATAAGGTGTCAATATGAAATCTATAAGAAGTGCTATTGAAAATACTGTTTCTATTTCTTTGTTCAATAAAGGTCTTGCAGGTAAAATTTTTGATGAAGTCAAGCTTTCGGGCGCTAAGGTAGTTATGAAAAATAATTCTGCGGAATGTGTTCTTCTCTCGCCCGAGGAGTATCTCCACCTGCTTGACAGCGTAAATGAAATGAAAGCTGTTGTAACGGCTGTTCAGCGTTTGTCATCTCTTGACCCAAGTACACTTTTAACCGAAGAAGAATTTGCTGTACAGACATCTCTTGATATTGGATATGTCAATTCCTTTTCCGGGGTCGATTTTGAATAAGTATTGCTGTAAGTGATTTTTGTATCACGCTAAAACATTGTTTACAGTAAACATCATTGAAAAGATCCTATTGTGCAATAGTGGTTAGTATGTTGCAGCTCAAAGTTGTTAGTTCATAGCTGTTAGTTCAAAGCTCAAAGATTAAAGTAAAATGTATTTAAAGACTTAAATCTAATAACTAACGACTAATAACTAAAATCTTAAACAGTAACTAACAACACAACCAGCCGCCGGAGAGCTATCCCCGACGGCTTTAGTTTTACCGATTATTCTTTTTAAATCACATCATTCTCAAATATCTGCATACTTCTCTTTAATATGCCCTTTGTGTGGGCTATTGTCATTCCGTAGTTTGTGATCGGAATGCCTGCGTCTTGCGCGCATTTAATTCTGTACTTCATCTCACGCTCATTGAGCATACAGCCGCCGCAGTGTACTATCAGACTATACTTTGATAAATCAAACGGAAATTCCGTGCCGCTTGTAAATTCAAAATTTATCTGCTTTCCCGTATATTCTCCGATGAATTTCGGCAGCTTGACAGTTCCTATATCTCCGCACTGTCTGTGATGTGTACAGCCCTCGCTTATAAGAACCGTATCGCCGTCACTTAAAGTGTCTATCTTATTTGCGCCCTTTATCAGCGCCGACAAATTACCCTTGTGTCTTGCAAACAGTATCGAAAACGACGTAAGACATACATCATCGGGTACAATTTTTGAAACCTTTCCGAATGCCTGCGAGTCGGTTATAACATACTTAGGTTTATTTTTAAGAGCGTCAAGAGTTCCTGCAAGCTCACTATCACGGCAGGCAAGCACCGTACAGCCGCAGTCGAGAAGTTCTCTGATCGTCTGCTGCTGAGGAAGTATAAGTCTGCCCTTGGGCGCAGAGCTGTCTATCGGGATAACCAGCACAACACAGTCGCCGCTTTCCACCTTATCGGCAATTATAGGAAACTCTGCTTTATGTTCGGGTACAAGCGCCGCTGTCTTTTCTTTTAGTTCATTAATATTCTGCTTTGTCTTTGCGCTTACTGCAATCTCGTTATCATTTGTACAGACAGGCGCTTTAATGTCGGATTTATTATAAACAATAAGATAAGGTATTTTTTTATCTTCTATTCGTGAAAGTATCTTTTTATCGTAATCGGTTAGTCCCTCTGTACCGTCAACTACCAGCAAGGCTATATCTGTCTTGTTCAGAACCTGATACGTTTTTGATATTCTCATTTCTCCAAGCTCGCCTGTATCGTCAAGTCCCGGAGTATCTATTATCACAACAGGCCCTAAAGGCAGCAGCTCCATAGCTTTAGATACGGGGTCGGTCGTTGTACCTTGTACGTCTGATACTATCGCAAGATCTTGCCCTGTTATTTCATTTATTATACTCGATTTTCCTGCGTTTCTCCTGCCGAAAATTCCTATATGAACCCTGTCGGCGTTAGGTGTATTGTTAAGGCTCATTTTACGCCACTCCTTATCAGAAACGGAAATCTCTCTTGCCTAAGTGAATATTCTCTATATATTCTGTCGCTTTCTGCTTTACCTTTGGATTAGGTATCTTTTCAAGCTCTTCTTTAATAAGCTTTTCGCCTATCTCCTTTGTTTCGGGGGAAGCGTAGTCCTCCAAGAACTCTTTAAGCGTCATAAGTGCGTTCGGGTGACAGCAATTGAGTATCTGTCCTGCCTTGCACAAACTCATAAATCTGTCGCCTGTTCTGCCCTCACGGTAGCAGGCTGTGCAGAATGACGGAATATAACCTAAATCCATAAGCCAGCGTACAACCTCGTCAAGCGATCTCTGGTCTGATACGTCAAACTGCTCTGTGTCGTGCGGTCTTTCGTCTGCGGAATATCCTGCGTAACCTCCGACAGAAGTTCTCGAACCGCCCGAGATCTGCGAAATACCAAGACCTATTACCTTATCACGGCAGCTTTCATTTTCTCTTGTGGAAACTATCATTCCTGTATAAGGAACTGCAATTCTGATACAAGCAATTATCTTTGCGAATGTATCGTCGTCTATTCCGTTATCAAATACGTCCGGGTCAATATCGTCTGCGTGCTTAATTCTCGGCACGCTTATTGTATGCGGACCTACTCCGTGTACAGCTTCAAGATGTTCTGCGTGCATAAGAAGTCCCGCAAACTCATACTTGTAAAGCTCCAGCCCGAAAAGTACGCCCAAACCAACATCGTCTATTCCGCCCTCCATGGCTCTGTCCATAGCCTCCGTATGGTATGCGTAGTTGTGCTTAGGGCCTGCCGGATGAAGCTTCTCGTAGCTTTCCTTGTGGTAAGTTTCCTGGAAAAGAATATACGTTCCTATCTCTGCCTCTTTCAGCTTGCGGTAATTCTCTACGGTAGTTGCGGCGATATTTACATTTACTCTGCGAATAGCTCCGTTCTTATGCTTTACGGAATAGATAGTCTTAATACAGTCGATTATATACTCGATAGGATTGTTTACGGGATCCTCTCCTGCCTCGATTGCAAGACGCTTGTGTCCCATATCCTGCAAAGCCATTACCTCTGCGGCAACCTCTTCCTGTGTAAGCTTCTTTCTCGGAATAGTCTTGTTCTGATAATGATAAGGACAATACACGCACTTGTTTACACAATAATTTGAAAGGTAGAGAGGAGCAAACATTACTATTCTGTTGCCGTAGAAAGCTTCCTTTATCTCACGGGCAAGCTTATACATTTTCTCTACAAGATCGGGTATATCGCATACAAGCAAAACGCTTGCCTCTCTGTGTGATAACCCCTTACAGACATAGCCGTTGCCCTTTTTCTGCGGTTTTGCCTTTTCCAGTATCTGCTCGATAAGCTCACGGTTACTTTTATTCTGTTCGGCATACTCCAATGTTGCGAGTATTTCCTCGTGATCTATAAATTCCTCTGCTTTAAGCGATTTCGGATCGTACATTTTTCTTTACCTCTAATTCTGTTAGTTATTAATCTTTACAACGTCGCCTCTGTCGGTAACTATCTCATATCCTGTCGATGACACTCTGTTTTTAAGACATTGTACGCACTGTGCGGACTCCTCGCCTGTACATATCTTATTATCATACAGCATATATTTTTTTCTTACCTCAACGGGCGACAAATTCGGCATTATTACATTTGCCCCAGCTTTAAGTCCCAATTCTCTGCCGTTAGGAGCAATAGTACCAAGCGCCGTGGTGGACGGTATCAATGCATAAGGGAGCGTAAGTCTTATCAGTCCCAGCATAAACAGCGTAAGTTCAAGCGTACCCGAGGGTTTATCATAAAACGGCGTATCTTTATGCGTGATAAACGGGCCTATTCCTACCATAGAAGGTCTGAGTTCTTTTATAAACATCATATCCTGCGCAAGATTTTCCTCCGTCTGATACGGAGAACCCACCATAAAGCCTGTTCCCACCTGATAGCCTATCTCTTTTAAATCGTACAGACAGCGTTTCCTGTTATCTGATGATAATTCGGACGGGTGAAGCTTTGAATAATGCTCACAGTCCGCTGTTTCGTGTCTTAACAGATAACGGTCTGCGCCTGCGTCAAAATATGCCTGATAGCTTTCCCGGCTTTTTTCTCCTATTGAGAGAGTTACTGCGCAATCGGGATACAAGGATTTTATCTTTAAAATTATCCTGCACATTTTCTCATCTGTAAAGTACGGGTCTTCTCCTCCCTGCAATACAAACGTGCGAAAACCAAGCGAATAACCCTCCTTGCAGCAGGCAAGAATATCGTCCTCGTCAAGTCTGTATCGAACAGCGTTCTTGTTGCTTCTTCTGATACCGCAGTAATAGCAGTCGTTTTTACAATAATTTGTAAACTCTATCAAACCTCTGACATAGACGCTTTTGCCGTAATACTGTTCACGCAGTTTTCTCGATAACGAAAAAAGATACTGTGCGTCATCTTCATTTCTGTTTGATATAAGCGTTACATACTCGTCCTTTTCAAGCTCTCCTGTTTCAAACAGCTTATCTATAAGCGTTCTGTTATTTCTTTGCAATTATGCTTCCTCGCTTTTTGAGTAGATAGTTTTTGATGTAACGCCCTCTATACGTCCAAGTCTGCCCGACGCTGTATTAATTACGTCATTCGGAGCGTCAAGAACTATACTGATAACATTGAGGTTATCTCTCACATTCGGCAAACCCATTCTTCCCACAACATACTGTGAGTAATCGTGGATTATCTCGTTGATCTGAGAGAAAGCATTGTTATTCTCTATCATAATTCCTATAAGTGCAACTCTGTTCATAATTATTCCTCCGTTAATAAAAATATCTCTGCCCGACAGACGAGCAGAGATGACAATATACATATTATACTATGCAAAATTCAACTCTTCTCCGTCAGAAAACTCTTTCGGGTCAGATAACGATCTTTTCTGTATTTTATCACAATTATTATCAAAAGTCAACATCTATAATTAGACAAAACAGGGCAATACTGCTTATTCTATAACAAACAAATCAATAAAGCGTGTAAGCTCCAAAATCTCTCTTACCAGATCCGAAACATTTCTAAGCTTGATCGTCTTATCTTTCATCTTGTTTCTTACTGACAACAGCACTCGAAGTGCCGCCGATGAAACATAATCCACCTTTGCAAGGTCAATTATAAGCTCGTCTATACTGTCAAGGTTGTCAAACTCCTTTGCAAACTCCTGCGATTCGATAGTATCAATTCTGCCGTCCACTATAAGAGTAAGCGTTTTTCCCTCTGATATTCTTTCAACTTTCATTTGTATTCCTCCTCATATAATCTTGCGAATTCTCTTGTATTCTCATGAATTCGCAATTTTTCATAAATGTAAATACCAAGAACGAACCAAGTTACGGATAGTT
>CACWKD010000046.1 GCA_902761345.1 uncultured Ruminococcus sp.
GGACACACGGGGTTAGCTCGCTGATACTGTACAGGTTGCTGTACTTGAACGAGAAGCCCCCGCCTCTAAGCTTTAGCGTAGGCGGCGGGAGTATGTCACACGGATAACGGTCCTATTATGCCTGATCATCTGCCGCATTATTACTATATATACTATGATGAGAACGGAACTGTCTATGAGGTTTATGACGGAACTGCTCCGGGCGGATAAAGCTTTAACATATAATAATATATAAAACAAATAGTTAGCACACAAAATATTCGTGTGCTAACTATTTTTTCGCAATTGGTAAATTGTTTAGTAAATGTGCAGTATAAAATAAGCAAAAGAACATTGAATATTACAAAAGGTTACAAAAAGAAACAATAATTTTATTGACTTTTATAGTCAAATAATATATATTAGTTATGTAACGAATAATAAAATTTAATAATAAATAGCAAAATGCCGTTTATATTAAAGTGGCATTTTGTCTTTTGAAAGAAGTTGATTTTTAATGATCTCTATGTTTCCCGCACTATTTTCTTTTTACGGGGAGAAAATGGGCAATTATCCGTGGTGGATTACGCTGCTGAATTTAATAATACATTTTTTGGCAATAAAAAAGTGTATAAAAATGGATGACGATGATATAGCTTCTCCTTTAAAGGATAGTCATAATACAATACATACATTCTTTTGGCTTGCGGTAATGCTAATGCTGCCGGGTTTGGGTGTGATTTTGTATTTAGTATGTTCTTATTTCGTTTATGTCGGCTGGGAGATGGAGAAAGAACCGAAAAATAACTTCAATCTTAACTGCAAGCTGTTTTTGGGTAATGATGCAATATTGAAGTCAAGTTATATGAAGTCTTTTTTTGTCAGGATTTTCCGAGGACAAAATATAGCCAAAAAGTACCTGTACAGTGGTTTGGAGAACAGCGAGTTAACGGAATATGATTTAAATGCACAAGGCAAAAAGCAGGTTCACGTAAAAGTTATCGGTTCGTTCTTTAGGTTGCTTGCGATTTTTGTAATATTATTAATTGTATCTTTGGTTTCTTATATTCAAAAGGATATGAAATTCGACCAAAGCTTTAATTATCCCCCCTTTTTAACAGCATTATGTTTTTATGCTATAATCGTTATACACGATTGGTATTATAATTACCACGGAAGGAAAATGTTCTTTAGAATAGTATGGCTTAAAGGTACGCAGCCGTGGAGAGAAGCAAAACCGATTTTAGGAAAATACCATTCTGTCGAATACGATTACTGCAATAGCTATGATATTGAAACGGCAATCAAAGTAACAGGCAGCGAGAATATAAAAGTTGTGTCACCTACCGAGTTAATAGATACAGTAGATTCCATAGTACCCGAGTTTTTCAATACTTATACAATGGTTTCGGCTGCAAGCGAATGCTGTGATGAAGCAGGCTGCCGAAGAATACGTGGCAACAGCGATTTTGCCATTGAGTTTTTAGACCCTACATATTCGTATGATCTGCTAGATGTTAAAAAGGTTGAAAGGTTATCTGCTTTAAGCAGCGTGACACGATACGTCTATCTCGACTGGTATCACGGACAAAATAACGTATATGTAAACTGGGATAATACGGAAAAGTTTGAAGAGTACAGCGAAAATGAGGACGTCAGATGTCTTGAGAGAACAATATACAGCGTATCGCCGAAATTCAAGTATTTGTTTGGCCGTGCAGTTGTATACTTTTTGATATTATGGCTGCTTTTCTCACCTATGTCATACTCTTGGCATACAGGATTTATAAATGTTTGCGATAGTATTCTGAGTAAGATTTTCTGAGTAAGGTTAAAAAATAGGAGAGTGTTTTAAATGAATATCGGAATTGATCTTGGCACTACAAATACAGTTGTCAGTTATATAGATGAATATAATCAGTGGAAGTTTTTGACTTTTGAAGAGAACGGAAGTCCCGATGATAATAAAATGCTGCCCTCGTGTATTTCTGTCGGCGATAAGGAGATAAAGGTTGGACGTTCTGCGTTGACGGACAGACTGGATAACGCCGATAATTTCCTTAATGACTCAAAATACTTTATGGGTGAGAAGATGCTGTTTTACAGAGCAGGAAAACCCTTTTCTCCCAAAGATGTTGCAAGGGAAGTTTTAAAAGAGGTTATGCGTGAATTAAAGAAGCAGTTTCCGAATGAAAAGGAGTTTAACGCATTTGTAACTGTACCTGCAAGGTTTAACGACGCAGCGAGAAAAGAAACAAAAGACGCACTGACAGAGGCAGGTTTTGTTATAAACGAGGATAGAAGATCCCTTACTGACGAGCCTGTTGCGGCGGCGATTGCGTACAGCAGGGAGCTTACAGACGCCTCTAAAATATTTGTGGTAGATTTCGGCGGAGGTACATTTGATCTTTCTATTATAGAAACTAATGCTGTCGGAGTTATGGCAGGTATGAACAGCCTTAAAGTAAACGGCTGGGGCGGAGATCTCCATTTGGGAGGAAATGATGTTGACAAGCTGCTTGTTGAAAAAATGATAGAAAAGTTTGTCGAGGACGGCGGAGAAAAATTTGATCCGTGGGCTTTGTATCATACTCCGGAGGTTCAGAGGGCAGTAGCTTTGATAATGTCGCAGCCCTTGGAAATCAAAAAGCAGTTATACAGTGATTTTACACAGCCTGCTTATATATATGTTCCCGATCTTCTTGGCGGTGAGGATCTTGATTTTGAGATCACTCCGAATGATTACAAAAATATGATGAATAATATATCGCTGAAATATCAGGATTGTATTAAAGATACCTTGTCAAAGGAAAATTATAAAAGCAGTGATATTGATAAGGTGCTTATCGTTGGAGGTATGGCTCACGAGCCTTGTCTGAGAGGGGTATTACTGTCTATATTCGATAATAACGAAGAAAAGCTTATTATTCCCGACAACTCGATGTACCTTGTGTCAAAGGGTGCGGCTATATGGAACAGCAATGCAGATCTTCATGTAGAGAACAGAATATACTCTTCCATAGGAATATTGCTAAGACAAGGAGCTGCTGTAAAGACGGTTGTACGAGAGGGAAGTTTGCTGGACGATAAAGGCAGAACATTTACGGGAACACTGGAGTTGTCGGATAATACTGCCGAAACATTCAGACTTATTATTGTTGAATACAGCGGCGCATTTGTACCCGATTCGGAGAAATATAATAAAATATTGGACAGAGTAATAACGCTTAGCTACGCCACCAGAAAAAAGAGAGCTAAGAAAGCTGAAAAGGCAGACATTACGGTATCGATAAGTATAGACGCAGATAAGATATTCACAGTAAATGTAAGACAGCCGGACGGAACTTTAACCGAGATAGCACTAAGACTTAATAATTAACAGGAGGTATCCAATATGATCTTGTCTGATTGGATAAAGGATTATACAAAACAAAAGGATACTATTGATAATTATCAGATAATTGCAGATGATATTCTTGCGCAGCTTCTGGGGTTTATTTGCCGCAGGACAGATAAACAGCACCGGGATAGCAGCACCTTGCCGTTTCTTGCAACAGAAATAAACAAACCTTTGAGGATAAATCCCGATAATATTGAGGTTGAAATTACGGATAAGAATTCGGGTTTTGTTGATTTGAAGCTTTCCGAAAACGACAGGAATAACGATTATTCCGAAAAACTTCGCAAAAGCGGCTTGGTTGAATGCAATGAAGAAAAGGACAATGTGCTTGCGGCAGGAATTATATACACAGAAATCAAATACGGAGAGCCGTTCTATTACGATTGCACAAGCAGCATTGTAAATGATGACGAGCTGCTGCAAAAGATGATAGCCGTTAAATCAAACGAACGTATAAGAGCAAGGGAAGCGCTCGAAATTCTTGCGCAGAGATATGATAATAAATGCACTGTAAATGTAAACTATATCGAATCCGACACAGGAATGCTTATACATACGCAGGTACAGGAAACAAACGGTTCTATCGGTGAATTAAAGCCGCAATCTGAGGTCAAGAATGTAACGAACAGTATGTCTTTCTATGTTTGGGATACAGGAATACGCAAAGTGTATTTTCGTGCCGCACCTATTTATGAGAATGTAATATGTTCACCGATAAAAACACCGCAGAAATGCAATATAGGCACACAGAAGAGCAATATGCAAATTTCTGTCGGATTGGATTTCGGACTTCATAAGGTAAATGTATCATGTGTAGGAATTAAAGGCGATGTAGTGGACATATTCGGTGCAAACCCTGTCGGCAGGAGTGTAATATACCCGATAGCGTTTGCGTGCGCAGAGGACAAAACGCTTAAATTCGGACTTGACGCAGTACGATGTAATAAGGAGAACGCAGCTCAGCTTCTGTATATTTTTGATAAGGACATTTCGGGCAGCATTGAGTTTATGGTCGGCGGCGGAAAGACCGAAAGTATAGCTGCAAAAGATGTACTTGAAAAGTTCCTTTATGCTTTGAAGAAAAGTATTTTGGAAAGAATGATCGTCGATGAGGGTGAGGTATCGTTTGTTTATACTTTACCGGACGGTTTTGAAGAAACAAAGAAAGAATGGATAAGAGCGGCGCTTAAAGTCAGCGGTTTTGGAAATACCGAGATTACAACGGGTAATGCCGCAGCCTGCTGTATTTTTAACAATTTTGATGAAAAAGACGAGGAAAAATCGATTATTGTAATAGACGCAGGAGAGAGCGCCGTACACGTTGAGGTTGTAAGGCGTAATGAGAAAAAATGTTTTGAAACCTTATACAGCAATAATGCACCCGGCGGAGATGAAATAAGCCGTGAACTGCTGCACATAGTTAATAACACTATCGTTAAGGATTACCCAAATATTAATGACCCCCGAAATGCAGAAGCTGTAAAAAACGGAGTTGAAGCGTTAAAGAGAGCGGTAACCTATACTTATCAAAATGACCGTCAGGCTGTAAAGCGTTATGTCCTTATAAAAGACGAAAACGGCGAACATAAACAGTCTGTTAAACAAAACCGAAAAGCTGTGGAGAGAATTTCTCAGCCTGTTATAAATAAGATAAACAGCGTTTTCTCCGAATGCAGAAATTACTGCAAAGAGAACAATATTTCCGTGTCAAACGTAATAGTTATAGGCGGCGTATCGGTGCTTACACAGTTAAGGGACAGTGTAAGGCGTTCGTTTAGTGAATTACGCTGCAAAATAGACTTTGACGAATGTTTTGAAGCGGTATCACGAGGAGCGGCAATTTACGGCTGTTTGAACCGTGAAAACATAAGAAGAAGCGTGCCTGCCGAGGTTAAACCTTTGGTGCGTTCGTCAGTATTAAACGGCGGCAGCGGTAACATTAAAACAGAGGCGGCAAAGGAGATCAAGCCTGTATCCGATGTTACAACAAAAGAGTACGGTATTCAGATACAGAGTTCGGTACGCTCGGATCTTGTTTTCAGAACGATGATCTCGTGTCCAAAGAAGTACGAAAATAACCGTGTTGGATTTGATACACCTTATCAGTATAAAGTTACAGACAGTGAGCTGCAAAAAGGAGAATGTTCACTCAGGTTATATACACGAGAGGCAGGAAAAGAAAATGTCCGAAGTACTATTGAGGACAACTGCAACGCTATCAGAGCAATAGGTAAGCTTATATTCAAACTGCCTGCTGATTTTAACATTGACAAGGATTACTTTATGGTAAATATGTATGCAGACAGAACGGATAAAATATATCCCGAAATAGAGTGGAGAAGAAAGACTAAGAGTTTGTTTCGTTCCGACAGCAGCAAAGTTATGAAACAAAAGATAGTATATGATTTTATATACATAAAATAAAAGATGATTTTGGGGGTCTTATTATGGCTTTTTTAGCCGAAAAATATAATGAACCTTTTACTTGCCCCGTGTGCAAGAAAAAAGTAAAAAGCGGTATGAAACTGCTTCCGCCATATAATTGTGCGGCAGAAAATATGTGTGATAACTGTTTTAGTTTATCCTATAAAAATACGCAGCTCAACAGGAAAGCCGCAAAAATCGATGATACTCTCAATTATGCAACTCAGCGGAGAAACGCAGACGTATTTGATGAGGACGAGACAGATATTTTAAAAACACCCGATATGGGATATGAATATGTTTACCCACGCATTACAAACAGAGATGTAATTCACGAGTATTTTAGTTGGGCTTTTATAGTTGTTTTTTTGAAGATCGTTTCAAGCCTTATTTTTTATGCGGCGTCAAGTTCAACGGATACATTGGGATTTTACATTTTCTTAAATGTGGTTTTGGTATTTGTATCGGTGGTATTGCTTCTTAAAAAAGTAAAGAATTACATTGATTTTAAACATAGGGGAGCGTCAAAAAAGAGGAGAAGGCAGCTTATAGTCGCTTCGCTGGTTTATGCAATTATAATAGTCACACTTGTATATGGTATGATAAATAAAGTTGCAGTATGAGTATTTTGAGGAGGATTAGTTATGAGTTATGAAGAAATACAAATTGCTTTGATAGGCGGTACAACAGACGGCAAGACAACCTTTTTCACCAGTATGATAGAGTGTATGGTAAGCACTATGGTCAAGCTGAAAGACGGGCACAGTATTCGTTTAAGACCTATTGAGATGAGAAAGGGGTTTAATTATACAGACGGAACAGATCAGCCGATAGTAGAGGAAAAAGAAGTTGAACATAAGAGTGTGAATGAACTTGACGCTATTATGAACAATCTCGCTTCTATAAAGCCGCCCGTAAATAATTCTCAAAAGGAGAATAACGCTCTTATTTCGGTGGATTCGGAAAACAGCGTAGAGTCTACTATCAAACTTCAGAGAGCGCTTGACGACTTGTTTTCTTTCCCTCGTGCAGGCGGTATAGCTTCGAACGCAACAGCAACAAACCGTTACATTACTATGAGATTCGATGTATTGGTTGACAGCGTTTCTGTATGCAAACTTGTAATAGTGGATTATGCAGGAGAGATAGTAGATCTTAAAAAAGACACCCTTTCTTCACTTCTGCTGAAAAATTATGCTAAACAGGTTACAAACTGCGATGCGTCTATTATCTTTGCTAATGCTAATAAGCTTACAAAGGTTGTAAACCCAAACCCTCGTGAGGGAGAATCTATTTTCAATGTTACTACGGCAAAAGCCGAACTTAATGTTGATAACGTAACAACCGTTATTACTACTGCGAAAGAGAAAAGCCCGTTTACATATATTGTTGCTATCAGTCAGACTGAAAACCCGAATGTCGCACCGATAGTTAAAATGAATAATTATCGTGATGCCCAGAGGTGTCTTCAGGAGCATATCTATGAGGTATTATACGATACAGCTAAGCACAATAGAGATGCACACGGAAAAGCTTTGCCTTGGGCTACGGGTATGCTGCCGATAGACGCTTTCGGTAAGGACTGCGTTGACGAGAATAATAAACTGAAACCCGATTGTGATTTTAAGCCGATCGGAATTGACAAGGCTATCCTTTATTGTCTTTACAATGTGTCGCTTGTTTATGACGAGCAGCTAAAGAAAGAAATAGATAATGTTCATGTACCGATTTTACCGGGCAAGGAGAAGAAAGCTGCATTGAGCAAAAAAGCTTACTTTACCGAACTCCAAAAGAGCTATGCTGCTTTAAGAACAGCTATTACAAGCGATGAGCATTATTTCAGCGATGTTTACGAAACGGAATACTTTAAAGGCAACGGAGATCCGAGATTTCCCAACAGAAAATCTGCCGATATTGTAGGAGTTAATTAATATATACTATTTTCCCGTAAACGAATTGGCAGGGGTAAGAAGTACAGAATTTTCTGTCCCTGCCAAAGAGGGTACGGTTACAGTGATAAAATATAACAAGATCATAAAAGCAAACGAAAGCGAGGCGAAAAACAGATGCCGAACTATACGATTTCAAATACCAAAGATGCAGATATGCCTCATCTGATCACAATATATTCTCCACATATAAAAGATACAAGAGTTTTGTTGTCGGCATTTGCAGGGTGGATAAAATCAGGCCGTATTCAGCTTCACGGAATGTTGGTCGATTTGAGTACAAGAGATATAGGATCAGAGCTTTTGGAGGAAACTTCACAAAAAGTAGAGAGTACTATCAATACTAACATAACGCTTCAAAAATATGATTTGGTAAGCGCTTTAAACGGGTCGCAGAACATACCGAACAGTTTACCGCTTCTGGTAACATTTGAAGACACATACTGCGGCAGACTGAGGTTCGATTTGTCGGACGGGAATAACACTTTTAGTAATATGGACAGTATCATAATAATTGCAGACCCTAAAGACAGCGATAAAAAAAGAGAAATAATTGATACTATCTCAAATAAAATCGATAAGAAAACTCCTATTGTATTTGCGCTTGTGAGCGATAAAGCCTATGGCGATGACAGCGGAGCGCAGAGTGTTCTGTTTAACAGTTTTCAGGAGCTTCAAGAGATACTGAAAGGTAGGACATACAATACGTTTTGGTATAATCCGTATGGCTTTATTGATAACAATAAACTCAGAACTGCAAATGACCCGTCACCTGTAGGAATACCCGGTATATTCTGGGACTGCGCAAAAAAAAGCGCTGAATGCAGAAGTCAGAGAAATATGGATATAATAGAGGAATGTCAGACTTTGATAACGGAAAGACGAAGCGTACATCAAAAGAAATCTGTCAGACGTCAGCTTGAACTGAATATGGCAAGACAGAGGTATGCTCATAGTGTGGTAAAATTGTATTCATCGGATAATCTTATTGCACTTTGCAGAGGAACATTGCAAAGCAACGCAAGAAAAAACATCGAACAATGAAAAAATTAGGGTGAGATTTATGAATATTGATTTGTTTATATATGCAAAAGACGCATACGGTTACAGTACGGTAGCAGCGCCTCAGTATTGGCCGGAGAATATGGAGAGTTATCTCGAACCTTATATATCTTTAAAGGATAGCCGAGATATAGAAGAGGCGATAACTCTTATTGCGGGGAACAATGGGGACAGTTACGAGCGGACAAACAAGCTGTGGAAAAGCACTTATATAATGATAAATTCTCCTGAAAACGGCTGCTGTGCGTTTTTAAGGCTTGCGCGAATAGACAACAGACAGCGTGAGGCTGCCGAGGCGGCAGGCATACAAATGACAGATATTGGCGGACGTGACAACTGGACTTTAGAGGGGTTTTGCTGTCCGTATGGTAAAAAGGAAGAGTTTTTTCTACACGTTCCCTCAATGATACTTTGGCTTGAGAACGAGCCGTTGACGCTCTTTTTTAAGTACAGGGTAGATAGGAGTATAGGACAGTCTGTAACAATTCCACAGGATTATTTGTTTAACCCTTATGTTGACAACTTTAATTACTTTTTGCCTGATGTTGTAACGGAAGATGATATAGAATTTTATGAGTTGTGTGCAAATATTTTCCATTCAACACATTCATTTAATTTTATGTATGGACCTCTTGCGAAGCTTTTCAACACAAGAGTTCAGGAGGATTATGCGGTTGAAAAGCTGTTTTTCCACGAAATGGAGTGCGGAGAGTTTAAAGATCCTTATAATGATATATCTGTTATTGAAACTAAAGAAGTAACAAGAGAACATCACAAATATGATATGTATGTTAAAATAGGCGGTATAAGCTCAGGCGATGAGAATTATTATTCAAAGATAGAGTTATTGGAAAAATCACACGGCGGTACTTCTACGGTATATGAAACAAAGAGGATAGATACGCAAAGCAGTTCGGTTGATATTGCAGAACTGAAATTTGCTGCGGAAAGAGTATATTCTTGGGCAAAGAAAAATGCCTGGAACGTAAATGACGCAGATGAAACGGAATACAACAGCAGATATTCTTTTGAGGTAGAGGAGTGATAAGTATGTTTAGTATCCATATAAATTCTTTTGCTTTGAGTGCAGGTGCAACGCAGGAAGACAGGGAGTTTTTGGCAGGATTAAGCAAAGGCGGATTTGAGATTTTAAAAGAATTGTATAGCGGTATTAAGCAGAGCTTGCTAAACGGAAATTCTGTTGGCAAAAAAACAGACAAACTTATTGATAAGAGTATCTTTATTCTTTGCATTCCCGACGGACTATTGCTGATCAAAATTGTGGTTGAATCAAGTCAATCTTTCAGATTAAAGTGTATGCTTTTGCCAAAAGAAAACGGAATGCGTATGGGCTGGCGTCTTGCAAACTGGAAGCTTGTGTTTTTGGCAGCAGGCGAGGTACTGCCTACGGGTAAATATGAGCTATCAATGGACGAGATCAGCTCGTACAGCGATGAGGTGTTCAAAAATACCGAACAGAAGTATCGTGATAAGATAATCGAACTCGGAAAAAGGATAATGCAGGAGAGTATACCTGTAAATTACGCTTTTACAAACTTGCCTCCCGAAAAACTGCCGCTTGATTTTAAGGGCAATATTATCAGCGCATACAGCGGAGATTCCGATGATACAAGACGTATGCCGATAGACATATCTATGCCGAATATGCTCCCGTCGCACGATACATTTATAGCAAAGCATAGGACAAACAAGAATTTTGCTCAATATGAGATAATCGTAATGTCTAAGAGAGAATACTTAAAGACTAAGGACGATGAATTAAAAATATATGACAAAGAGCGTAGAAGTATGGAAATGGACGCTATTAAGAACGATATGGTTTATTTCTCCGATTCTACGGTGTTCCTGTGTGTACAGATAAGCAGGTTTAAGACAGAAAATATAAAGTACACTTACGCACTGCCTGCCGATTTTGCTCAACGAATTGAGAAAGGCGAACTAAAAGCCGCAGAGTTGTTCCGTTATACAGATAAAGCTGAGAGAAACGCACTCGACTACTTTGACGATTACAACAGAGTTATTCAGGAGAGGGAAGAAGAAAGAGAAAGAATACAGCGTGAAAAGCAGGAAAAACGTGAGAATAAAGAGAGAGAAAAAGAAGAAAAGCGACAGGAAAAACTGAAACATAAAGAGGAACGTGAGCAGACTAAGCAGTATAGGAAATTAAATCAGTATGATACGTCCTCAGACTCTAACGAGGATTCCTCCGACGAGTCTGATATTCCGCAGAGGATACTCGGAAAAGCAGGCGGAGTAGCGTCTGCGGTAACAGAGAAAGTTTCAAAGTTTGGCAGCGGCTTCTTTTCAAAGTTTAAGGATAAAAAATAAGGCAGGAAAACACCTTTTTCTTTAGCTGTAATTTAATATAAAAAAGAAATTGCTTTTTTATGCAAATGCACAAAAACACTTAGTTTACAGATAAAATATTGAAATTATTTGTCGAATGTGTTAGTATAAACAGTGGGGTTATGTGACAGACCTGCGTTTACAGTGGTTTGTGACGTATAGATTTGTTTTTTATATGAGGAGGATATATTGAAAAAGATAGGATATTTTGCTGTATCGGCAATTGTTGTTTTATTGGCGGCAGGGTGTTCGTATTCAAGCGGAGATATTGATTTTGAAACACAGGGAAGTACATCTTCCGAGATAGTATGGGAATTTTCGTCTGAGGCAAAAGCAAAGCACCACGATATATTCAGTGATGAATATCTTCCCGAGGAGAAACCAAAAGATACGAGCAGTTCTTCAAAAGGTTCGATATTTGACGACGATTATTCGTCCGGCACAGAAGAACCTGCACCAACCGTATCCGAAAAAGAGCCGCCGTCTGAGGACTATTCGTCAAAAGAAGTTTCATCGAGGGAAGTTTCTTCCAAAAGTACAGCTAACGATTCCGAGTATGATCCGCTCTGTACAACAATGAGAGAAAGATTAAGCGGTAAGGACGCCGAGATGTATGACACTCTGTGTTCGGCTTTCAGCAATTATGAGTTAAGAGTAGTTCTTGACGGAGAGGTTGAATCGGAAAAGCTTGACTATATCTACCGCTGTATTTCGGACGATCACCCCGAGTTTTTCTGGGTGCCTTACGGATACAGAGGCGGATATTATATGGAGTACCGTTCAGGCAAAACTTTGGTAGAGTACGACTCGCTTGGGGATATGAACAAAGATAATATTCCCGTCTATAAAGAGAAATTTGATAAATGCGTAGATGAAATAGTAAATTCAATTCCTTCCGATCTCAGTCTGTATGACAAGATCTTGTATATTCACGATTACATCGTACTGAACTGTGATTATGTGGAGGGATCGGATACTTGTTACAGCGCTTACGGATGTCTTGTTGAGAAGAAGGCTGTGTGCAGCGGTTATACTCCCGCATTTCAGCTGCTGCTGCATAAGATAGGTGTGGAATGCGGCAATGTTGTTGGATTTGCAACGAGCAACGGCGGCGCTCATACTTGGAATTATGTAAGATATGACGGCAATTACTACTGGGTCGATATTACTTGGGACGATCCTATAAGCGATGTGTCGGACTATGAGGGTACTGCCGATATATCACATTCGTATTTTTTTATAACGAGCGAACAGCTTGAGCGTACACATGCTATAAGCGCAAAAGAAAGTCCGTTTATTCCCGATTGTACGGCTACCGATTACTGTTATATGAAGGTCACGGGAAACTATATGGACGAATACAACTTTGATGAATTTAACAAGCTTGTAAGCGAAAAAGAGGGTAATCTTGCAATACAATTCGGTTCACGAGAGGCGTTTGTTGAAGCTATTCAGGATCTTATTTATAACCGAAAGCTGTTTGAAACAGATTATTACAGCAAGTCCGGAGTTATCTCGTACAAGTATTTGATCGATGAAGAAAGTTTGATTATTGAGTTTTCAACATAGAAACGAAAATAAATATTAAGGCGACTAATGTAAAATAATAAAAAAGGTGTGGTATTTATATGAGTAACAGAAAATTGAAAATATCGCTGTTATCACTTTTGATGTGCTGCTGCTGTATGGTTTCGGGCTGCGGTTCCGAACCCTTTAAATATCCTATTGCGGATATGCCCGAGGCAGCAAAGACGCTGAACATTGACGAAGTGAATATTATCAACGATACTTCAAGTTCAGAGCTTGATTACGATCAGGCAAATGTAATTCTCGGCAATAACTCTGTAAATGTATATTATGACAATTCACAGGGTTGTTTTATGTCCTATGCCAAAGCAGATGCAAACGCAGATATGAAGAATATGTTTCAGCAGACAATGCGTTCTTTCAGAAGTGCGTTTGATTGTTCAAAATCATATAAATCATACGTCACACAGGGGGATTCAAAGCAAAATCGTCTTGTATGGAAAGAATTAGCTACAACTTCCAAGAATGTTTTTGACGACTATACCAATATGGATATATATACTCCTACATGGGCATCGTACGATTATGCTCCCGATAAGTCGCCTATAACGATGTGGCTTGATATAGTTCAGAGCAATATTAACAAGGGCGAGGACGCAGACAAGTCGATCAGCGTGTATATGAGCGATCTCAACGAGAACGGCGGACAGCTTGCAGACGCAGGTAAAAAAGTAAAAGAAATACTGAACTCCGCGCCCGAGAGCGAGCTTGATTTTCTTATTATGTCGTTTGTACTTCCTTATACGGGTTCTATTTCGGGATACTCGATCGAAAAGGATGGCAACAGCAAGGATAAAGATGTTACATACGATGTCAAAGGACTTGTTGACAGATATTACTATGCTTTGGCATTTGGTACGCATGAAGAGCTTGCTATGCTTGACTATAAGATAAAGGAAGGTTTTAGCGGCGTAGAGTCGAGTACAGGAAAAAGTCTTAATGTAAAATCATATCTTTACAGAGATATTTTTTACAGTCAGACAGAAACAACTACATACGATTATAAAAATAATCCTGTTACGGACGCAGATTTTACAAAAAATAACCCTGCGCAATACGTTTTGAATGACGGCAAGGGCAATGCGGTTGAAACAGCTTCAAAAAGCGAGGTTAAAGATGATGCTGTATCGTCTGAGGCAGGCGGCGATGATCTGTTTGAAGACCTCGGTAATAATGCCGAGCCTGAGATCCTTCTCACAGGTGATATGTTCGACGACGGCGGTAATCAGAAGAGCGGCGGCGATGATGTTTTCGGAGAGAATAACGCACAGAAACAGATATTGCCAAATCTTGAGGTTTTATCAGAGGAAACTTTAAAGAGTTATATAGAAGAAAAAGCGGCAGGTACTGTATATTCTTACAAGTATATTTTGCCTGTAAGCGGTAACGAGTGGAAATGCGGATACACTTTGGAAAATTCCGATTATTACGAGTTCGACACAGAAAACGCAGTAAGCTATGTTTATGTACCGCAGGGCGACAAGAACGATGTTATGGTTACAGGTGAAGAAGCGTCGGGCTGGCTTTCGGGCGAAGCGCTTAAAGAGAGAGGCATAGATGTAGAAATTACATCGGATAATGTAGTGGTTGGCTCTTCAGGCAGCTTGAACGGCGGAAAACCTGTTGTAGTGGTTAGTATTCCTGTTGTGTTTAATTATAATGTTGTAAATACGCATTATGAAAGGAAACAGGTTGATCAGGAGTTTATCGACTGGGTAAACAGATGTAATATTCCCGATCAGATCGAAAAGGGCAAGGAGTATGAGAGGTTGACGCATACG
>CACWKD010000047.1 GCA_902761345.1 uncultured Ruminococcus sp.
AAAGTCCTGTTAGCCCGGTAATCATAAAGCGGGCCAGCTTTTCATTTGCAGTAGAAATACTGAGGGCACTAAGGGAAGAAAAGCTTGTAACAAGGCCACCTAAGAAAAGTCTCTGGAACCAGTGGGTCTGCATAAAGACCAGCATTGCTACAAGATTAAAAAACTGTCCCATAAGAGGGTTTTCTACCTGAGAAAGAGCATCATAAGAAGAGGCTGCGGAAAGTCCCATCTGGAAGGCAAGAAACTGACCTGCCGCACTAAAGGCTGCAAAAATAATCGAAATGAAAAAGCCCATTATAATTCCAATGAGAGCTTCGCCTGCAAGCAACAGAACATATATCATAGAGAAGGCACCGTCATCACCTATATAAGGAGCAATTGCCTCTCTATACTCCATTAGCTTATTAAAAATCTCATCAACCGAAATTGGTTCTTTATGATAAAGATGTTTAAGAGTAGCGTTCTTAACTTCAAGGATACCTGCGATTTTCTCCTTTAATCCCTCTTCGTCATCGAAAAGCTCATTTACCTGAAAGCCGATCTTTGCAAACTTATCTGAGTAGAAAGGTGCTATACCCGACTTTGTTGATCCAAAACTTCTTGAACTAAGTCTTTCCTCCTCGTAACAGTCAAATGCAACGTGATACGGCATAACGATCTGTGCTCTGTCTGATATAAGAATATTAGGATTTACACCGTTTTCTTTCAGATGTGCAATTTCCTTAACAAAGTTCTCAACACTGAAAGCAACACCATTTCCGATAATGTTAGTTGTATGATCATAGAAAACGCCGGACGGCAACTGGTGCAAGGCGAACTTTCCATAGTTATTGATTATTGTATGACCTGCATTGCTGCCTCCCTGAAATCTGATAACAATGTCTGACTCCTGTGCAAGACAATCGGTAATTTTACCTTTACCCTCGTCGCCCCAGTTAGCTCCGACAATAGCTTTTACCATATTAAAACCACCCTTTTTGTTTAAAGAATAATAATGTTTTACAAAAAAACTCATACTATTTGATTATACCATTATTCATTGATAAAAGCAATAGATTTTTGATTAAAACTTAACATAATGAAAAATCTCCCTCAGATTTCTCTAAGGGAGATTCATCAGCTAAGTTACTAAACTCAGTTAGTCATTATCTAATTAATTATTCCTCTGTCTTCTTTCTTGTGTAAAGAACTACAGCTGCTGCAGCCATAAGGATAACCACGAGAGATACAACTGCGAATGTACCTGCTGTCTGAACAGCTGCACCGTTAGAAGCTGTACCGCCTGAAGATGTGCCACCCTTGTTAGAAGATGTACCACCGTTGCTGCTGCTTGAGTTGCTTGTTGTGCTTGAGTTCTTAGAAGGATCATCTGTTGCCTTTGAAGATGTAGCAGAAGAAGAAGCGTTCTTGTTGTCCTCGCTGCTTACGTTTGAAGAAACGTCTGTCTTTGAAGACTCATCTGTCTTTGAAGAAGAATCTGTCTTTGAAGATGTCTCAGAAGAAGAATCTACATCAGGTGTGTGGTTGCACTCAACGTCAACCTTAACCTCTGTGTAAGCCTCGTCTACAACTGTGTTAGCATCGTCGTTTACGAATACGTCAACAACATCGTCGTCCTTAATTGTTGTGATCTCTGTTGTAACTCTCTGGATACCGAGCTCGTCAACATTGAAGTCCTTTGTTGCTGTGAATGTGAATGCGAACATTGCAACCTTGTCACCAGCAAATGTGTGCTCTTCACCTGTAGGATCGAATACACAACCGATACCAAGTCTGCTACCCATGCCATCTTCTTCCTTAAGATCCTCGTTTACAAGAACAGTACCTGTTGTTGCAGCGAGCTTCTCTTTGCCTTCATAAGTAAGGATGTCCTTATTGAAGTCTACGAAAGATGTGAGTGTACCTGCAGGATCAACGCCACCGAAAAGGAATGTAACTGTTACCTTGTCACCAGCGTGGTACTGCTTGTCGCTACCTGTTGTATCGCTGTCTGTATTATCATCAGCCTTATCGAGTGAATAATAATTGCCAGACTCATCGAGGTAGTTCTTGTAGTAGTACTCAGAAGCAGGATCGATTGAGAACCACTCGCCCTTTGTTGTGATAGCACCTGAGAACTCGTTTACAGACTTATCTTCCTCAGCACCTGAGAGAACATAGATCATGTCATAGAAATCGTCAAGTGTTTCATAGAGCTTGCTCTCGCCCTTCATGTAACCCTCAGTGTTAATATTAACAGTCTGATGAGCAACAGCTGCGAGTGCAGGATCTGCAGGGTTACCTGCATCTACGAATGCATTGAAAATAATTGTGCCTGTTGAATCCATATCAGGAGCTTCGCACTTGTATACACGCTCGCCAACCTCAGGAGCCTTTGTCATCTCAGCGCCCGGCCATGGAGCAACCTCTGATGGCTGCCAGTAGTAATAACCTACTTTATCGCCTGAACCTTCAGCTAACAAAAAGTTTTCCGGAGCAAGGAAATAGTATGTTACTGTATCAGCAGATGCTGTAACTGCACCAAAGCCAACGCAGAGAACTGCTACTACCATTGCAACAGAAAGTACAATACTAATTACTTTCTTGGACATGTTAAATTCCTCCTTAAATACTTTTGAAAATGTTTTTTATCCCGAAGAATAGTTCCTTAGCGGATTTATCTATCCTCCCACCCTCTCGAGTGAGAGGAATTAATAAACATTTCTATTGAATAACCGATTGATTATTCCTCTGTCTTCTTTCTTGTGTAAAGAACTACAGCTGCAGCTGCCATAAGTACAACGATAAGTGAAACGATAGCAAATGTGCCCGCTGTCTGGATAGCTGCACCGTTTGATGTTGTGCCATTGTTCTTATTGCTATTGCTGTTATTGTTATTGTTGTTTGAGCTGCTTGTTGAGCTTGTTCCACTTGTTGATGAAGAAGAACCGTTAGAAGATGTGTTTGAACCTGTTGATGTTGTGCTGCTTGTTGAAGATGTGCTTGATGTTGAACTTGTCTCAGTGCTGCTTGTTGAAGATGTGCTTGATGTTGAGCTTACTTCTGAGCTGCTTGCTGAAGATGTGCTTGATGTTGAGCTTACTTCTGAGCTGCTTGTTGAAGATGTGCTTGATGTTGAGCTTACTTCTGAGCTGCTTGACTCGTCTTCGTGCGGACAATCTACATCAAACTCAAGATCTGTGAAAGCATTGCCTTCATCGTTGAGGTTGTAGTTTGTGTAGAGATCTACTACATTGTCACCCTGAATTGTTGTGATTTCCTCTGCGATCTCACTTACTGCTGCTTTAACATCAGCAAGTGTCATATCCTTGAGAGCTGTGAAATCGAATGTTACAACTGCAACAGGATTGCCTGCGTATGTCTGCTCAGTACCCATAGGATTGAATACTGCGCCTACTGCAAGTGTATCCTTAAGACCGTCTTCCTCGCTGAAAGAATCGTTTACGAGGATCGTTGAGCCGTCTGTCTGATTCACTGTCTTGTCGCCTGTGAACTTAAGAACACTGCTGTCAAACTTTACGTAATCTGTGAGTGTACCTGCATTAGCAACACCGCCGAGTGTAAGAGATACCTTTACTGTATCGTCCTTATGAACCTCTTTGTTTGCATCGTCAGGATTTTCATCTTTGAAGCCGTATGAACCGTAGAACTCTTTGCTGTTCTTGTAGTAATCAGCAGCTGTCGGATCAATTGAGAACCACTCGCCGCTGCCTGTAACAGCACCTGAGAGGTCGTTTACTGATTTGTGAGCGTCATCGTTAGCGAGTACATAGATCATTCCGTAGAAGTTCTCGTACTTATCGTTACCGTTAAGCTCGATGTTTACTGTCTGATGTGCAACTGCTGCAAGAGCAGGATCTGCAGGGTTACCTGCGTCAACAAATGCGTTAAAGATGATATACTCTGTTTCATCGTTATCGCCTACTGTTGTTGAGAATACATTCTCGCCAACACTCTCAGCCTTTGTCATTTCAACGCCGGGCCATGGAGCCGGCTCCTTTGGCTGCCAGTAGTATACGCCAACCGTATCATTTGTCTGGAGATAGCTGTCCGGTGCTAAGAAGTAGTAAGTAACTGTATCAGCAGAAGCTGTCAGCATACCAACACCAACGCAAAGCATTGTTGCGAGAATAGCCACGGAAAGCAATACACTAATAACTTTCTTGGACATTTGATTTTTCCTCCTTTTAAAATTATTTGTCAATATCCCGAAGAATAGTTCCTCAGCGTGTTTATTATACTACATCTAAAAGAAAATTTCAATACCTTTTTTCAAAAAAAGTTACTAAATTGTAAAAAAACATTAGAATAGTTTTTCCTTTGTTCACAATTTTTGCATATTGCACAAAAGAAACGTCCTGTTTTTGATAGTAATTACTGTTTTCCTTCGGTTTTTATTAATTTATACTGCCAAAATTTTGAACGTTCTATTAATAACCATTCGGATTGTCCGACTGCCAGCGCCACAGATCTCTGCACATATCTTCAAGTGTAAGCTCTGCCTCCCAACCTAACAGTTCCTTTGCTTTTTGTGCATTTGCGAAGTATTCAGGGAGATCTCCGTCACGTCTGGGCTTTATCTCGTACGGCACGGGGATATTATTCACCTTTGAAAATGTATTTACAACCTCCAAAACGCTGTGTCCTTTGCCCGAACCTAAATTTATAGCCTCTGCTCCTGTGTTATTGTCCGCATACTTCAACGCTGCAACGTGACCCTTAGCCAAATCTACCACATGGATATAATCTCTAACTCCCGTACCGTCCTTTGTAGGATAATCGTTGCCGAATATTCCGAGTTTCGGCAGATTTCCTCCCGCAACCCTCGCTACATAGGGCAAGAGGTTGTTAGGTATTCCGCTCGGGTCTTCTCCTATCATACCGCTTGGGTGTGCTCCTATCGGATTAAAATATCTGAGCAGTACCGCAGAAAAAGCTTTATCCGCATTTGCCGTATCTCTTATTATCTGCTCTATCATAAGCTTTGTCCAGCCGTACGGATTTGTACAGCCTGTAATCGGTTGAGTTTCAACATACGGTATCGGGTTGTTTTCTCCGTAAACCGTAGCCGATGAACTGAACACTATCTTCTTTACGCCGTACTCCTCCATTACTTCAAGCAGGCTGAGTGTTGCGTCAATATTATTTCTGTAATACATCAGCGGTTTTGCGCACGACTCGCCCACTGCCTTATACCCTGCAAAATGTATAACAGCGTCTATCTTCTGTTCGCCAAATAGTTTTGAAAGTGCGTCCTTGTCTGCAACATCTATCGGATACACCGATACATCTTTGCCTGTAATCTTTTTTATTCTGTTAATAACCTCAGGCTTGCTGTTGGAAAAATTATCCGCAATAACCGCCTCGTAACCTTGTTCAAGAAGTTCAACGCAGGTATGCGAACCTATATAGCCTGCTCCTCCCGTGAGTAATACTTTCATCTCTGTTCTCCTTTATTTTTTAAATATTTTTTATTTGCTCTAAATAAAACAGGAACTATAATGCTGTTTACAAATCCTATAAACGCCCCTGTGAATACTGCCATTATTATCAGATACGGCAAATAAAAATCAACTGCCGCCCCTATTATAAATAATGAAACGGCAAACTGCCCCATATTGTGGCTTACCGCTCCCAGAACTCCTATACCTACAAATCCAAGCTTGTTCCTGTCAAACGATATTACAGCCCACATCACAAGCGTACTCAGAACGCTTCCCGAAAGGCTCATCGCTCCTGCAACGGGACCTCTTGTGATAAGCGCGATAAACGCTTTGAAAAGCGCCACGCACAAGCCGCTGCCCAAACTCATTGTGCTTACGGCAGTCATAACAGGCAGGTTTGCAAGTCCGAGCCTCGCGCCCGGTACAGGCAGTTCGGGCAGCATACCCTCTATTACAGACAGCACCGCCGCCGTACTTGCAAGCATAGCTGTTCTTGCAAAAGTATATGTATCCGCTGTTCTCACTGTACCACTCCGTCCAAAACATCGTTATCGTTTATGATATTAGGCTTTATCTCAACCGCCACTCTTGCAGGCAGACATACTATTGTTTGACCCGAACGACTTATTTTGCCTGTATTTACACATATCTTGTCCGAACAGTTCGAGCGCAGTACAGAAACTCCGTCTTGCTCTATCAGCAGTTCGATACCGTATTCTTCATCTACTTGTATTTTATACGCTTTGTCAACATCGTTAAGGTGAGCCGTATAAACTGTCTGTCCGTCTTTTCTGACCTCTATCTGCAAATCCGATGTATTGTCCGACGCCCTTACTATTATAAAAGCAACGGAAGCGATCGTCAATAACAGTATGATCACAACGTCATACAAGGCAACGCATTTTCTGTCCTGCAAATTACTTCTCCCCTGCATTTCCTTTTGTAAGAGCTCTTGCCATACTCAGCACTTCTTCATAATTATATGCTCTCTGGATATTATTGAGCGTCATATCCTTATAATCCTTAGTTTTGCAGTAATCCTTTATGAGGCTGTACTGAGATACAAATTGTGCGTTTGTAGAATTGTCAAGCTTTTTCTCCCAATTATCCGCAATATCAAATTTATCCATTATCTCGCACAAAGCAGCTCCCGTGTAAATGCCGCCCTCTTCGTCAAAATAATCGCCTACGTCACTGCCGTAGCTGCCCGTACATATATAATGGTATGCGCTGTAAAAAGTAATACGGTCTGAGATCTCCTTATCAAAATATGTATATCCGTTGCCTGTAAGCTTGCTGACCGTATAGTAAACATACTGTTCACGTCCTTTTACAAGCTCTGTTTTTTCCTGTTGTTTTGCAAAATCCGGATACTTTGACGCCTGATAATCTCTTACCATTACATACTCGCACAAAAGTTCGTCCGCAAGGTTTTTATCGTCTGTTTCAAGCAGTTCGTCTATTATTCTGTACTGCAAACCCGTAAGCGCTGTGTTTTCTTCGTTGATCACAAATTTTATATCAGACTGCGCAGCAGGTGCGTCGGGCGTTGCTGCGGCGTCCCTGAATGTATTTTTTACATAGCTTTCTTCAAGAGAACCCGAGCCGCTGTATTTCACTGTGCTTGTATCGTACTTTACGGCATACAGAGAGGTATCGTTTACATCAATATGACCCTCGTCAAATGACGGACTGAATGTTTTGAGCAGATACGGTGTTACCATTGCCATACGGTAAACATTAATATCGCTGTATTCGTCGGGCATATCTATCTTCTGAGAAAATATATTTGCAGGCAGCGTTGTGTTTATCACATAGCAGTACCCCCTTGCCGCTGCGTAATCGTGTATAATAATACAGCCTGTTTCACAAGGATTGTAAACCTTATCCCATACATCGGGATTGCCGTCCTCTTTGTCGAACAGATTTATTACGGTACAGATCTCCTCGATCGCCTGTCTGTCTGTAACATTCAAACCGCTGTATGTTTTATTCAAGGTTTTATTTGTAAGCAGATCTGCACACAGCAGTATAAGAACTATTCCGAATATTATCAGAATAATATTGCCTATTTTTTTAAGTGCATTCAAAGCATTCCCCTCCATTAATTCATTACATTTCTATAATACACTTTCCCAACTGATTTTTCAACAGTTTTCAGAAAAAAGTCATATTGAAAGGGTAACTGATCATAACAATACATATTAAAACACCCTTGCATTTTTTGCAGTTTTTTGTATAATATTAGTAATGGGATATAAATATATCTCAATTTTATAAAAGGACTGATTTTATGGATTTTCTTGAACTTGCAAAAAAACGCTATTCCTCACGCAAATATAAGGATACTCTCGTTGAGGAAGAAAAACTTAACAAAATACTGGAGGCTGCAAGGGTTGCACCGACAGGCAAAAACAACCAGCCTGTTAAGCTTATAGTTGTAAAAGAAAAGGAGAACTTACAAAAGCTCTCCAAAGCGGCAAATTTTTACAACGCACCTGTTGTTATCATTACCTGCTGTGATACAACAAAATCTTGGGTAAGACCATTTGACGGCAAAAACATATCCGACATAGACGCATCGATCATTACAGCTCATATGATGTTGGAGGCGGCAGATTTAGGTCTGGGCAGCGTATGGATATGCAGATTTGAAAAGGAAATTATCAAGCAGGAGTTCGGTATCCCCGAAAACGTAGATGTCGTTAATCTTCTCCCGATAGGATACTCAGACGACGAGCCGAAGTCCCCCGACAGACACGATGAGGTTCGCAATCCCTTGTCGGAGCTTGTATGCTTTGAAAGCTATAACGGATAAGTTCCTATGAAAAATAAAAATAAAACACAGCCTGAGGACGAAAATGTTCTCAGGCTTATAAAAGGCAGACGTAAGGGCATACTCAGAATATTCTTCAGCAGATTTAGCATAATGCTGATTCTTATACTGTTTCAGGTTGACCTTATGCTTTCCGTATACAACTGGCTGTCCGATTACTTCGAGTGGTTTTCGGCTTTTATATGGGTGTTTACAGTATGTATGGTGATACACCTTTTTACAATAGATATGGACGCCACCGCAAAGCTTACCTGGCTTTTCTTGCTTATGATGTTCCCGATACCTGCCGCCATATTTATGCTTTTTACGGAAACCGACTGGGGACATCTTTTAGTCAAAAAAAGAATGGAAGAGCTTATCGCCGCTACAAAAAACAAACTCAAACAGGATAATACTATTCTCAAACACCCCGATATAGTACAGACCTCAACCGATTCGCTGCATTACTATTTAAACAGAAGCGGCTGTTTTCCTCTTTATGGCAACACAAGTGTGGAGTATTTTCCTGTTGGAGAAGATAAATTCAAGGCTATGCTTGAGGAATTAAAGAAAGCCGAAAAATTTATATTCCTTGAATATTTCATCATTGAAGAGGGGTATATGTGGGGCAGCGTCCTTAAAATCCTTGTCGATAAAGCAAAACAAGGCGTTGAGGTACGAGTAATGTATGACGGTATGTGTGAGATCTCACTGCTTACGTCTGATTATCCAAAGCGTTTGGAGAAATACGGAATAAAATGCAAGCCGTTCTCGCCTATTACACCTTTTGTATCTACACATTACAATTACAGAGATCACCGAAAAATTCTTGTAATTGACGGCAAGACAGCATTTAGCGGAGGAGTAAACCTTGCAGACGAATATATAAATCATACGAAAAAATTCGGTCACTGGAAAGATACCGCCGTAATGCTGAAAGGCGAGGCTGTGCAAAGCTTTACACTTATGTTTTTACAGATGTGGAACATTACGGAAAAAGAGCCGGAGTGGGATAAATACATAATTCCTGTTTTGCACAAGCAAGAGAACGGTTATGTTATGCCGTACTGTGACTGCCCTCTTGACTCATACAAAACAGGTGAGAGCGTATATCTCGATATTCTCAACCGTGCAAAAAGCTATGTTCATATTATGACGCCGTATCTTATACTTGACAACGAGCTTGAAACGGCGCTGAAATTTGCAGCAGAGCGTGGCGTTGACGTAAAGCTTATTCTCCCGGGAATACCGGATAAGAAAATCGCCTATTCGCTTGCAAAAGCAAATTATAAATACCTTACCGACGCAGGCGTTAAAATATACGAATATACACCGGGATTTGTTCACGCAAAGGTGTTTGTAAGCGATGATGAAAAAGCGGTAGTAGGCACAATAAACCTTGATTACAGAAGCTTGTATCACCATTTTGAATGTGCCGTATATATGTACAAGACAGACTGTGTTGCAGATATTGAGGAGGATTATCTCAAAACTCTCTCAAAATGCAGAAAAGTAACCGAGGATACCATAAAGCACGAGAATATAATTTATAAGATCTTAGGGTCAATCATGAAGCTGTTTGCACCGTTAATGTAAAATTCAAAAAAATTCCGCCCCGGACTTTACGGAGCGGATTTATTTCATTCGGGCTTGACCAACGCAAGCACGCCGTTATTCTCACAAGCGTCAAGAATGTTTCCTCTCACTTCAAGGACAGTACCAAGCTCAATTTCGTCGTCTTCGGTCACCTTTTCGCCAAGCATTTCCGTAATGCCGAAAATGCCGTTCATCATCGAAACAAGTCCGTACCCATCGTCCATAATAAACGATGTAAAATCAGGTTGAGATGAAAGCATTTCATCAATATTGTCAAGTGCGTACTCTTTTATCTCGTCATCTGTTTTACCGTCTATTTCATCGTTTTTTAAAACAATAACCGAATTGTCGGAAATAATACAGAATGGGTCTTTTGACGCAACATAATATGTAAAATGATTTATCAGGTCATTTTCTTTTTCGGTAAGCTCACGATCGCAATATTTAACTATTTTCATATAATAACATCTCCTTTTGCAATGTATAACGTTATTATATTACAAAGTATAGTATTTGTCAATAGTTTATGCAAAACTTACCATTTATCTTATTTTACTACTTCTCCCGTCCAATCAATTATACCGCCAAACTCCTTTATATTCGTATATCCTAATAAAGAAAGCTTTTTGCTCGCTTCCTTGCTTCTTCTTCCGCTTCTGCAATATACAAGTATTGTCTGCTGTTTATCGGGCAGCTGTGCAATATCATCATCTGTTATCGTTTCATTCGGTATGCATATTGCATTCGGGATATGCCCCTCGTCAAACTCCTGCTGTGTTCTTACATCAAGTATTATGATATTATCCTCCGTATCCATAATACGCTGTGCCTCTTCCTGCGAGATCTGCTCATAGCCTAATTCTTCCGCTGTGCTTGAAATATCTGTTTCTTGTACTTCCTTTTCCGCTGTACACCCTGTAAAAATCATCATCACAATAAATGTTATCAATAATATTTTTCTCATAATCTTTAGTACACCTTTTCTATCTTATCTTTTATACCGTAACGCTCTCGAAACTTCTGCAAATCGCTCTCGTTTTGTATAAGCATAATTTCCTCTATCCTGCCCGTTGTCTTATTCTTAAACCCAGCAACCTGTTCTCCCGTACAGATACTGCACCTTATAACAGGAATACAGCCGTCGGGGATCTTGTCGGTTCTTTTCTTAAAGATACTCATATCGCCCTTACTCCTATAAAGAAATCGTTACTAAAATTATATCACTCTATGTAGTGTAAGTCTATAACCCGACAAAATATTTTCCTATGCACAGAAAGAGGACACCGCTAAGTGCCCTCTCCCTGTTTGTTTTGGGGTTATTTATCTTAATATAAGTAGTTGGTTGGGTCAACGAACTCACCGTTTTCACGAATTTCAAAGTGTAGGTGAGCTCCTGTGGAATCCCCTGTCGAACCGATAGCTCCTATAACCTCGCCCTGTTCAACATAAGTCCCCGGGGCAACATAAATATCACTGCACTGTGCATACAATGTCTGATAACCGTTGCCGTGATCTATAATTACATAACAGCCGTAATTTTCATTGCCGTAATCGAATACAACAGTTGTTACATATCCCGACGCCGACGCTACAAAAGGCTGACCCTCTGCCGCACCGTCGGAAATATCTATTCCCTTATGCAGTTTCTCGCCCTCATATCCAAAGTAGTTTGTGATATAACCACAAGTTGGCGCAGGCCAGATAAACTGTGAGTTTTTCGGCTGTGTATCTGTTGTTTCTGTATTATCTTCTTTGTCCGCCTCAGTATCGGTATCTTTAACTGTATCTGTATCCGTTGATGTCTTTTCCTCGGTATCTTTGGCTTTCGTCTTTATAGCATTCTCGTTGTCTGGAGAAATTGTAATAACCTCGGTAACAGGCTTTGTTGTTGCTTTTACGGAGACATTCTCCTCGGAGATCTTTACGCCGTCGATATAAACCACACGATTAACCGCAACGCCCTTACCTATCTGACCTTTGGTAGTAACCTGCTCGTAATTGCCTGATTTACTCTCGTCAACAACATATTCTGTCTTGTATCTCAGCTTTACATTCTTTTCTTCAAGAACACCCGTCTTGTAGCTGAGATCTATATTATTAAGCAGTCTGTATTTAAGCTCTTTTGCAGAAATCACGGAGTCGCTTGCATATACTCCTGTTCCAACGCTGATACTGCTGTTAAACTCCACGCTTTCAACTTTTCCGTTATCCGATTTAAAGGACTTTTTCTGCTCTGCAAGTATCTCGTCAAGCACCTTTTGTGCGTCCTCTTCCGTCGGTACAGCTCCGATAAAATCTCCGTCCGCAAACACTCCGCACACATTATCCGTAAGCGTGCTGTCGTTCTCTATGATCGAACGGCTCAGCTCGGAAGAACTTTTAAGTTCCGAAGAGTTGCTCACTACCGCAACCTTATACTTCGGCTGATCCTCAAGAGTGTCAAGGCTCTTATTGATTATCCTGCTGTCAATGATACTTGAAGCCTCTTCAATTACATCGGCATTCTCTACAAGCCCCAACGTCTGATCCTTGTACGTTATCGCAAGACCAAACTGCAGCGAGTTCAGATACGATACGGTTGCAACTAACAAGAACAGCGCCGTCATCGGCATAAGAGCATTTAAAAGCTTGGAGCGTCTTTCTTTTCTCCTTGCTAATTTTCTGTTTTTTTGACGTATCTCCCTTTCACGGCGAACGTCCTCTATCGTTTTGTAATCATCTTCCGTTGCACCATACGATGTATAGCTTGACGGCTCTTCTCTTTCCGAGTCAAAGTAATCGGATATGCCCGATGAAAAATTATTGAGCATTTCTTCGGTTACTTCATACTCCTTTTCATTTTCAAAATCTGACAATTTAAACAACCCCTAAATAAATGTTACATACCTGTAAGATTTAACTATATTAATTATACCAAAAAGTAACAGAAATGCAACCCTTTTTGATAATTTTTGTAATAATCAGCGTTTTGCACAATTCAAGTGTTATTATTATATGCAGATTTGGATTTTTATATGCACAAATTCGGGTATTATTAAAGTAATCAAAAAAAATCATTCACTTTTTAACTCTGTTCACACAGTAAACTCCCGCCGCAGACAGTACGCCTGCCGCAATATACTGTAATCGAAACGGCTCTCCGAGTATCAAGCACGAAAGAAGTACCCCCAATATAGGAATAAGCGAGTTAAATATTGCAATATCGCCCACAGGATTACTGCACAAAAGCTGATTATATACAGTAAAGCCGTAAACGGAAATCGCCGAGAGTGCAGCCATTATAAGCACCCCCTGTACGGTTATCACATTAAGACAGCCGCCCATACAAGCACCAAACGCTATCATTAACATTCCTCCGAAAGTAAGGCTTATACCTGTTGCCGTAATAATATCTGTATTTTTTGTAGTATTGCGTGTAAGTATTCCGCCCAATGCGGAAAACACCGCACTGAGTATCAGCATACCGTCCCCCGAAAACGTAAAACTCTCGCCCATAGAGTTTCCGATATTTACCGTAATAATACCGCATATTCCAAGCAGACAGCCGACAAGCTTGTTTGACGTCATTTTTTCCTCTTTGAAGAACGCGCAGGCAAGCACAATTAATATAAACGTACTCATCGAGTCGATCACGGCTGAACGTGAACCCGACTGATTTGATAATCCTATATAATAGAAAAAGTAATGCAGCGCTGTATTCACCAATCCGAAAAGCAAAATGCCAAAAAAGTCCTTTTTACCTTTGATTTTCATATCCCGTCCCATGATCTTTGCCAATATAAGTACAAAAATACCTGCCGAAAAAAATCTTATTCCCGCAAAAAGCGTTTTTGCGCCTGTATCGCCTGCCGCCACCCCGAATAATCTCAGTCCTATCTTTATCAGTGGGAATGCAAATGACCATGCCACAGCACATGAGAGTGCAAGAAGCATAGCCGTTAGTTTTTTGTTCAAATAAATCACCGTTCTTTTTTAGTTAGGAATTAAGACTGTGCAAAAATAGTTTTTTTACATAAAGCTAATACTATTATTTATCAGAATTGATAAAACTCCCTCAGTCAGCTACGCTGACAGCTCCCTCAGCGAGGGAGCCATTAAAGCCTTCCTCTTTGAGGAAGGTGGCACGCCGTAGGCGTGACGGAAGGAGTAAAAAGCATAAATCATTCATTCAAAATAATGATACAAGTGTATATTACACTAAGTAATCTTAATTTTTCATATGTTTGTTAGTTTTTGCACAGTCTGAATTAGAAGTTAGGAATTAGGAATTGTGTTGTTGTTAGTTCAAAGCTTTCAGTCTTAAGTTGTTGTGGTAACTTAAAATTCAAAATGGTTAGTTAAACGGATCTCATTATATCACACCACCCGCAAAAACGCAAACAGAAACAGCCGATCGTTGCGGACAATCGGCTGCTCCTTTAGTTTGAGGGGTACATTTTGAGGAGGGTAGAACATGTACCTTTGGCGGTGCGGTTCCGCCTTAAGTACAATATTATTATACCTTATCTGCGAAAAAGTATGTTAATACGTTATGAATTTTTCTTTAAAAATGCACCAACTATTTGTTAATTAATGACGAAATACAGAAATTGTATTATATCATCTGTTTCATTCGTCATCATCAATCCGTAAAATTAAACTCGTCTGCAAACTTAGTCTTGAATATCTCAAACACAGCGTTCAAAGTTTCCTCGCTTTCAACACTTACATACGATTCCTCGTCTTCGTTCTCCTCATATTCAAGAATTACTACTTCGTCGCTGTCGTCGTCATTTTCAATCAAAACAACATACTCTTTACCTTTATATTCTATAAGATCAAGAAATTCAAATTCAATGTCATTACCGTTTTCGTCACTTAAAGTAACAATGTTATCAAACTCTTCAAATACATCATCTTCTGTACTCATAAAAACTCCTTCTTTCTAAACGTTTATCATTCAAGCTATAAAAGCACCGATATTCCCACCGCTCGCCGTCACACCTATAACAAGCCGCATTATATCACCACTTTAATTACTTAAATTACAGATATTATACACAATTATTGATACATTGTCAACATTAACATAAAATTATTTTCGAGTTTTGTATGTTTCTTTAACAAATCAATACATTTGTGGGAAGAAATCAGAAAACTATAGTAAACGTTATTGAAAAATTCCTATTGTGTGATAGTGATTAGTATGTTGCATCTCAAAGCTCAAAGCTCAAAGTTCATAGTTCATAGTAACATTTGTCTAAAAAACTATAGATCCAAAGCCGCAGGCTTTCCGATATTATTCACTATTCATTATTCAATCTTCATTATTCATTAATCCAACTTTCCCAAATTATGCATTAGGTCAAGAATTATGTCGTCTACTATATACGCAAAAACCGATTAAACTGCATTCACAGCTTACCCGGTTTTATAAATCATTATTCACACAGCTTTTTTAGATTTTCTATCGCCAATGCCGCGTCATCTGCCTTAAACACTCCCGTACCCGATACGCATATATCAATTCCTGCGTCACTGCACTGCTTTATGGTATTTTCGTTAATGCCGCCGTCTGCCTCTATAAGAATATCTTTTCCTATCTTTTTTGCGTACTCTTTAAGTTCCTGCACCTTTGGCAGCATATCAGCCATAAACGATTGTCCGCCAAATCCCGGCTCGACTGTCATTACAAGCACCATATACAGCCTGTCCATATAGGGGAATACCGCACTTGCCGGTGTGTTGGGCTTAATTACCAAACCGGGCTTTACTCCGCTTTCTTCTATAAGTGTTATCGTTTCGTCTATATTGCTGTCACACTCAATATGAAACGTAATTATATCTGCTCCCGACTGTGCAAAGTCCTTAATATATCTGTGTGGCTCGCTTATCATCAGATGTACGTCAAACGGAAGCTTTGTGTATGGTCTTGCCCATTTTATCACGGGCGCTCCAAATGTAATATTCGGTACAAAATGACCGTCCATTACATCAAGATGAATTAGATCTGCTCCTGCTTTATCCATTCTGATAAGCTCCTCGCCCATTTTAGAAAAATCACACGATAAAAACGACGGTGCTATCTGCATAAAAAACTCTCCTTCGCATATACAGGGAACCTCTCGATTTTCTGAAAGATTCCCTGATTTTTTATTTCTGAAATTTCTGTACTATTACCGGTCCAACAAGTATTGCTATTATCCAGAATACGCTGAAAAATACCCACGGCATCGCATGAATTGATACTCTTGCAAGTACGCCGAACAGCGATACTACAAGCAATTCAAGCAATATTGCAAATATCTGTATTGCAACCGACAGTGAAATATTGCTCTTTGTCTGAATACATTCGCTTACTGCTCTGCCGAACGATGTTACTCCGCCCTTTGTCGCTATAAAGGCAGGAGATGATTTTTCTTTTCCTACCATCTCATCACGGATAAAGTTTGCGTTCTTCTGTTCAAGTATCTTTATGTTCTTATAGTACACTCCGAAATCCGCCGCTATCCTCTCTGCCGTAATATTTGCGTCGGTAGTTCTGATAAGCAGCGTCATTCCCGTTGCCTCCATACGTCTGAGTGCGTCTGCAACTCGTCTGTTAGCGTCGTATGTAACTATGAACATAGCTATTACCTCGCCCGAACGTGCAAGATACAGTATCTCTTTGTTGCCCTGTTTCTGCTCGTTTTCATACTGTATATCGGCAGGCTGTATTCCGTGAGAAAGCAGGAGTTGGCGGTTTCCTATAAAGTATCTCTCGCCGTTTACCCAACCGATAAGACCCTTGCCGTCCTGATACATTACGTTCTCAGCCTTTGGAAGAATTTCAACTCTCTGTTCGATAAGCTCGTCGAATATTCCCGAAACTGCTCCGCCTGCCGTTATCATTATTGCAGCCGCTGCTATAACAGCCTCGTCCTTGCGTCTGTCGTCAAAGGTTCTGAGCATTGAAAGGTGTACGCTGCCCTCGGGGTACAGCTCCTTTGCGTCAAGCATTACCGCACCGCTGTCTGCAAACCTCTCTACTGCCGGATAACCTACTACCATAGACTGGTTCTGTAATGTTTCCCTTGACAGCTTGCTCAGCGGCAAAGCACCCAATGTCTGAGCACATACCGGAACAGACACACACAGCATAATGCTTAAAAACGAGAGTGTTTCACAGAAATCTCGTGAAAGAAATCCGTATATGGCGGTCATAACCACTGTAAATATCAAAGTGGGGAACGCAAACTTCTTTGCGAGATCCTCACCGGGATCGTGCATTTTTGACAGCTTTATGAAGTGCTTCAAGAAAGCTGTTTTCTTCTGGAACACAAGCTCCGACTTCTCGTTTCTCATTCCGCTGAGGAGTGTTGCAAGCATCCTTTGGTCATGGAAGAATTTTCCTATATACTTTTGTGAGGAATCGGACACAAATCTGAAATTCATATTCATTCTCACAGCGTTAAGGTATCGACCGTAAGTGTTTACCGCAAACACCAGCATTATTATCACGGAATACAGCGTTAATCCCTGTCTGAGGAACGGTGCGGGTGTTATTACCGCCGCAAGCGACTGTACCCACACAACCGCGCCTGCTAAGGCAATTGTTGTATCTCTGTTAGCCTTTCTCTCAACAAAAGATTTCAGTCCGTGTATAATTATTCGTCTTACATTATATACGGAGAATGTATATACAACAAAATTTATGAATGCAAACAAGCGTACCGACGTACCGTTGGTGTTCTCTCCGCCGCCTACCGAAAACTTACTGCTCAAAAGACACAGCACAAGCATTACTGCCGTAAGCAGCGCCTCTGTTCTGAAACGTGATTTATAGCGTTTGAGGTCATCGTGAATATGGTGTCTTACTTCGCCTGCCTCGTCCTCGTTTCTGTATTCAAACAGATCGGGGTTCTTTCTGTCTATATCCTCAAGATAACGGCTAACATCATCAAGTGTATCGGACGAACTCGAATATCTGCTGTCGTCATTTCTTACAGCGGCTGTATTTCCCTTTGCGTCAGGCTCTTTTGCAGGGGCAGCCTCATTATTATCCGAACTGCTGTCCGAATCGATTTTCAGCTGACGTTTAGCTACATTCTGCAGTTTTGAATATCCAAGATAGAAATCATACTCTGTCTTTACCGACTCGGAGAAAAGTCCTGCTTTTACCTTTATGTACTCATACTGATCGGGGTACTCGTAGTCATATACTTCTATCTCGCTTATATGCTTTACCGCACCGAACTGTTTCTCGTACAAAGCGGCATTTTTCTTTTTACGTTCTTCTCTTTCCTGAGCGTGCTGTTCCCTTCGCTGTGCATACTCTTCATCGAATATCTGTACTTTTTCAAGAACCTGTCTGTTTTTCTCCTCTTGCTTTATGTCTGCTTCTGTAAGAACTGCTTCTCTTGGGTCTTGTTCGATAACATTGAGAGTTTCTCTTACAGCCGCTCTGTTTGATCTGTCTATATGCTCGGGAGCGTCATTTCTGATAACAGTCATTCTGACAAAGGGCTTTGTGCTTTGTTCTGTTCCCTCTTCTTCGCTGTTCACCTCAAAGAATGATGAAACGGAATCCTCGTTTTCGACCTCGTCCTTGTAATCATCTCCGTAAAGCTGACGTCTGTACTTATCAAGCTCGGACTCTCCTCCGAACATATTTTTATACAAATCCTCGCCATACTGCTGTTCGCTGTCCTCGGGCGGCTCTAAATTCAGCACAGGCTCGGGTTCGGAGTCGATAACAGGTACAGGCTCGCTGTCGCTTTCCTCTGCCGTTATCTCCTCTTTTATCTTATCTTCTTTTACTAAGGAAACTTTATTTTCTGCCTGCTGTACAGTACCGTCGTCCATAGTATTCCACATAACGGTAAGCTTATTCTTTGCTTTGGAATAAAACTCCTTAAACCTGCCCGATTTTTTATCGGTACTTTCGACAGAAGATGTATTCTCCTGTTCGGGGTTATTCTCTCCCTCTGTTACAGCGGTGTTCTCCTGCTCGGGGTTATTCTCTCCCTCTGTTACAGCGGTGTTTTCCTGCTCGGGGTTACTCTCTCCCTCTGTTACAGCGGTGTTCTCCTGTTCGGGGTTATTCTCTTCCTCGGTAACAGGGGTGTTTACCTGTTCGGGGTTATTTTCTCCCTCTGTTACAACGGTGTTTTCCTGTTCGGGGTTATTTTCTTCCTCTGTTACAGCGGTGTTTTCCTGTTCGGGGTTATTCTCTCCCTCGGTTACAGGGGTATTGTCCTGCTCCGATTTTTCCTCATTAGCGGAATTATCTTCCTTATCCGAATTAATAACCTCGTCCTGTGTTTCGTCAAACAAGAATTCATCATCAACCGCTACTTCTTCATCGTCTGTATCGGCGGTCTGAGATTTCGGTTCGCTTTCATTCTTTGTATCGGGTGTCTGTTCAGCAGTTTCTGCGGATTTGGTATCTGTGTTCTCGCCGACAGTTTCGGTCTGTGCAGACGGCTCGTCATCAATCTCTATGCTCTCAACGCCGCCGCTCTCGTCATCAACGTCAAATTCGGCAAACACAAACTCCGTATCCTCGTCATTAAACAGATCCTGTATATCTTCTTCCTCTATTACTATATCAAGGTCGTCAAAATCATCTGCCGCCTCTGAATTATATTCGTTTTTATTATCCGCCTTACTCTCCGTACTGTCAAGCGGTTTTTCTTCTGCCTTTTCCTCAGTACTGTCAAGCGGTTTTTCCTCTGCCGTTTTCTCCGTACTGTCAAGCGGCTTTTCCTCTGCCTTTTCCTCAGTACTGTCAAGCGGCTTTTCTTCTGCCTTTTC
>CACWKD010000048.1 GCA_902761345.1 uncultured Ruminococcus sp.
TGCAATTAAATTATACCACAAAACGGAGAAAAAGTCAGTTGTTAAACATCAAAAAAGTCGGCTGTTTATGCGCACTTATGGCATTTTGCAATCGACTAGCTATAATAAAATAAAGGAGGCATTGAAAATGACACAGAATGAAAGAAGAGTTTACTTAATAAAAGAACTGCTTGCGGAAAATGTCAATTACAAGCATATGAATATACCGTCCGATGTTACTCATCAGAAGGAATTGCTCAGAACGCTTATGAACGAGAGATACCCCGCTCCGATCAGCAAAGAATTTTTAGCCGTACAGGACGAGTATTTAAAAAATGCAATCGATGAAAAGGGGATAACAAGATTATCCGACTTAAAACCGATATTTGAGGATATTTACCTTTGGCAGGGAGATATTACTACGCTGGAGTGCGACGCAATTGTAAATGCGGCTAATTCTCAGATGTTGGGGTGTTTCAGAGCATTGCATAACTGTATCGATAACTGTATACATACGTACTCGGGCGTACAACTGAGAAATTTATGCTTTGAGATAATGCAGAAACAAGGTTATGAAGAGCCGTCGGGTCACGCTAAAATAACGCCTGCGTTTAATCTTCCGTGCAAGCATATTATACATACGGTAGGCCCGATAATAAACACATTTCTTAGGGAAGAACACCGCAAAACGCTTGCGTCATGCTACAAAAGCTGTCTTGAATTAGCCGATAAAGAAAACTGTAAAAGCATAGCGTTTTGCTGTATTTCGACAGGGGTGTTTGGATTTCCGCAGTACGAGGCGGCAAAAATAGCAATAAAGACAGTTACCGAATACAAGAAAAAACACAAAAGCAATATGAAGGTGATCTTTAATGTGTTTAAGTATGAGGATCTGATGATATATGAGGAACTTTTTGAGGAGAAGAAGTTACTGTTGCATTTAACCGAGCTTGTAGAGGAATAATAGTGTTACTTACAAAACTGTAATCATTAATAACACTCATAAAGGTTGTATTTGATGTGCAGTATGTGATATAATTCATTAGAATAGAGTTATTTTGTAAAAATGGAAATAAATAATCAGTATAAAGTTTTATGGAGTGATAAGATGACAAAGATTTGTTACGGATGCTTCAGACCGATAGAGGAAGGTACAGTAAAATGCCCTCGATGCGGATTTGAGACAGCTTCAAAGCAGAGTATGCCCTTTTTGCCGCTTGGTGCGGAGCTTCAAAAGGGCAGATATACTGTGGGAAAGAAATTGATGAGCAATAACGAGAGCACAAGATATATTGCTTACGATAATAGTATGAATACGACTGTTAATATAAGGGAATTTCTTCCTAATGGTTTGTGCGCAAGAAAAAAGGACAGCAATAAGATAATACTGAATTCGGAGAAAGTCGCTTCCTATAAAAGACTTCTCAGTAAGTATCTCGATTACAACAGGACACTTGCAAGGTTAAAGGAGTGTTCTGCTGTTATAAAGGTGCTTGATATTTTTGTTGAGAATAATACGGCTTATGTTGTAGAGGAGAGAGAGTCGCTTGTATCGTTTGCAGATTATATAAAGAAAAACGGAGGTCATATAAGCTGGGATACAGCAAGACCGCTCTTTATGCCGCTTTTGGCAACTCTCGATACAATGCATAAAAATGGAATATCACATTATGGCGTAGGCCCCGGAAACTTGAAGATAAATTCGGACGGAAAGCTGAAATTACAGAACTTTTCCATTTCGGATATGAGAAAGACGGGTTCGGATCTCAGACCTATGCTTATATCGGGCTGTTCTGCGCCCGAACAGTATGACGAATACGCAGTGCTTGACGAGAGTACCGAAATATACGGATTCACAGCAGCGTTGTTTTATGCGCTCACGGGAAGTGTTCCCGAAGACGTTGAGAAACGCCGCAAGGATAACAGACTTCTTATAAGTACGTCGATCAATAAACATCTTCCGACATACGTAAGACAGGCTCTTGCAAGCGGACTGCAGTTTGAACAGGATAAAAGATTAAGCTCCTTTGATGATCTTAAAGCAGAGCTTTCCGAAGCGCCGACTGCAAAGGCGATAAAAGAGGAAATGTCGCAGCCGGACTTAGACGATGACGAGGACGATACACCTGCAAAAAAGCGTAAGAAGAGGAGCAGCGGTACTCGTGTTTACGGAGTAATATCGTGTATAGTTTCTCTTGTTATATTTGTAATAATCGGTACTTTGTGGTTACAGGAGAACCCGTTTGCTAAGCTGTTTGAGCCTGAAAATGTAAGCTCGGACAGCGATGTGGAGATAACAGGAGAGCTTGTAACAGTACCTAACCTTGTTGGTGTAAAATATGAGGTCGCCGTAGAGGAGGCAGGCAAGAGCGTAGATTATCAGCTCCTTAAAGCAGTCGAGGAGGAATTCAGCGATGATGTTCCGGAAGGATATATTGCGTCACAGTTCCCCGAGGCTTATTCGGAGGAGGTACAGGGATATTCGCTTTATATTACTGTAAGCAAGGGCGCAAAGCAGCGTGAACTCCCGAAAATCGAGGGTAAGACAGTAGATCAGGTAGCGCAGCTTCTCGGAGATGAAAGCTTTGTTACTACTCAGATTTTTGAGTATAGTGAAACAGTAAAAAAAGGTCTTGTTATAGGATATGACGCACACTCACCGGGCGACAAGCTTGAATACGGTTCGACTCTTGTAATAAAAGTAAGCAAGGGCGCAGAGCCCAAGTCAACAGATTCCGACAGAAGATCTTCACGAAACAGCGATACAGATACAGATACCGACAGCGAAGCAGCTTCATCGGCAGAATAAGAGATAAAAAGGAGTTCTAATCAAAGCTTTCTATCATAATACAAAAGTAAGCTTGATTAGAACTCTGTTGGATTTTTAAGGATTTTTTACTTCATCATTCGTTTTTCGGTACTTTGAATCAGGGTGAAAAGAGATTCCGACATAGCGGTGTACTGTTCGCTGATTATCTCGGGCGACAGTTCGATTTGTTTCGAGCGTTCAAGACTTCTGTATTCGGTAATGGGAAGTCCGTTTGCAATACTTTCCGCATTGCTTTCCGATATAGCCTGCATTGAATGAAGCCTGCCTTTATAAATGTGTTCGGGTATGGAGAAAATACCTTTCGGATTTTTTGGATTTGAAGTGTATATTATTCGGAAAAGACTGTAAACAGCTCCGAAAATATATGAAGAACACTCGTGCAAAAGCCCGATATTGTCGAGCAGATCGATCTGATCAAACAGGAATGAAAGAGAATTAAATATCGTCTTTTTGTTATAGCTTACTATGTGGCTGATTTTGTTGTTTCTTGTATATGTGTCATACATAGAAATATCATCGTCAAGGTCAATGCTTTCTGTGGTGCTTTCAGTTCGGATAGCGCTTCTTCCCAACAGGTAGTCGCAGGTAACATTGTAGTAGTCCGCAACCTTTACAACAAAATCAAGACTGCATTCTCTTATGCCTTTTTCATAGTGAGATAAAAGCGGCTGAGATATTCCTAAGTCCGATGCGGCTTGCTTTTGGCTAAGTCCTTTTTCTTCACGCAGAAGTGTGATTATTCGAGGAAAATCCTTATTCATTAATATAACTCCCCTTTTATTGTTATACTAAAAGTATAAATCAAATATTACGGATTGTAAAGAGAAAAGAGAAATAATTATGAAATCATATCAGATACATTTTATAAGGCACGGCGCTTGTGAGGAAACTCGCCGAGGAGAGTATGTCGGAACAAAAGATGTTTCACTGAGCGAAGAGGGAATAAAGGAACTCAAAGAGCTTGACGAAGCATTTGATTATCCCGGTACGCCCGTAATATTTACAAGTCCGCTGAAAAGATGTATTCAAACGTGTGAGATATTATACCCTGCGCTGAACCCTATTGTTATAAACGAACTGCGTGAGTGCAGCTTTGGAGAATGGGAGGGAAGAACTGCCGACAGCTTATCGGGAAACGAAGATTTCAAGAAATGGCTTGCAGGCGATACTTCCGTCAAACCGCCCAAAGGAGAAAGCGGAGCAGATTTTACAAGGCGTGTATGCAATATATTTCAGAATATTGTTGACGGACTGCTGTCAACCGGCAACACAAACGCTGTGATAGTAACTCATGGAGGTGTAATAATGACGCTGCTGTCCGTGTATGGACTTCCACAAGCAAAACCCTTTGATTGGGCTGTCGAGGATGGCTGCGGTTACTCAATGAGAATAATACCGTCACTATGGATGCGTGACAGGGTAGGAGAGGTTTATTCAAAGCTTCCCTTTGAGAAACGAAGCGATGATTATACAGACGACAGCTATAAGAGAGAATTTTTTGGCGATGACATTGTAATGTTTGATGATGTCTGAGCCTTGATAATATATTTTACCGAACAGGAGTGGATAATATGAATAAAAAATCAGTAAGCATAGTGTTGGCTTTGCTGACGGCAGCGTCTGCTGTTTTGACAGGCTGCGGAGGAAATCCTCCGGGAATTGCTTCCGTACCCGAATATCAGACCGTGTATTCGTCGCAGGCAGCGTCTTCAAATGGGGAAACGTCCTCAAAAGAAGAAACATCTTCAAAGGAGGAAAGTACGGCTTCGTCTGAGGAATCTTCAAAAGAGGAAACCACATCAAGCAAGGATACTTCATCGACCGAATCCGAGACTGAGGAGAAGAAAGAGTTTGACGGATCATACCAGAAGAACGCAGACGGTACGATCTCTATGAGTTACGGAGCGATACTTCACGCATGGTGCTGGGATTTTGCAACAATTACCGAACACCTTGACGATATTAAAGAGGCAGGATATACTTCTATACAGACTTCACCGATAAATCAGTGTAAAGTCGGTGAGAGCGGAGGAAAAACTCTGTTCAGTGAAGACGGCGGTAAATGGTACTATCATTATCAGCCGACAGATTATGTAATAGGAAATTATCAGTTGGGTTCTAAGGAAAAATTTGTAACTCTCTGCGAGGAAGCCGAGAAGCGTGGACTTAAAATTATCGTTGACGTACCACTAAATCATGTATCAAGCGATCTTAAAGCTGTTACACAGAATATATTTGATATTTGTGACGAGCCTTTCCATGACAGGGGAGAGATAGGCAGTTATTCAAGCCGCAAGCAGGTAACGCAGAATGATTTGCTTGGATTAAAGGATCTCAATACACAAGATCCAAAGGTACAGCAGTACGAACTTAGCTATTTGAAAGAGGTTATAGAAGCAGGCGCGTCGGGATTTAGATTTGACGCAGCGAAACATATTGAATTGCCTGATGATGACGAGGCGTATGCGTCTGATTTCTGGACAGTGGTACTCGATAACGGGGCAGAATTCCAGTACGGCGAGATATTGCAGGGCGAAAGCGACCGTATTGCAGATTATTCAAAAATTATGAGCGTTACGGCTTCTGCGTACGGAGAAAAAATCAGAACTGCCGCAAGCGGTAATATGAGCGTATCGAATATTGAGTCGTATTCCGCAAAAGGAGTAGACGAAGACAAATTTGTTACTTGGGTAGAGTCACACGACAACTACTGTAACGACGGTTCGTGGGAGAAGCTTGAAGAAACGGACGTAGAGTTCGGCTGGGCGATAATAGCAGCGAGAAGCGGCGGCGCACCTTTGTTCTTCAGCAGACCGGACGGAAGTTCGATAGACGACCAGTGGGGCAAGAATGTGATAGGCAAGGTAGGCTCGGACGGATACAAGAGTGAAAATGTATCTGCTCTTAACCACTTCAGAAACGAAATGGCAGGTCTTGACGAAACTCTCTCAAATCTTGATGAGGATAAAAAGGTTCTTATGATAGAGAGAGGCGACAAGGGCGCTGTAATTATAAACAGGGGCGCAGATGATTTCAAGCTTGACGGAGCGGAAACTGTTCTTGCAGACGGAACTTATAAGGATAAGGTAACGGGAGCAGAGTTTGCAGCAGAGGGCGGCAAGCTTAGTGGAACTGTTCCGAAAGACGGAATTATAGTAATTTATTGATTTTAAAGCAAATGACAAATGAAATTACCTATTTGAAAATAAGAATACATAATAAAGTTTCGCTCAAGCCTTTTCAAAGGTACCCCAAGGGCACTTCCTACAGGCGCTTGCAGGGTGCAGGGACAGCGTCCCTGCCCGCCGAAGGCAGACTTCTGCCCTTTGCAAGGGGTGAATTTCAAAACAGTCCGGTGGACTGTTTTGAAAGAGGGCGACATCGAAGATTAGTGCCTTTGGCAGACGCTTTGGCAGAAAGCGTCCCCTAAAATGCAGGGAATCTATTTTTTATAAATATGATTTAATACTAATTATGTGAAAATCAAAGTTGTTACTATAAAGGCAGGACGCAGGGAGCGAGGTTCTCTGCGTCCTTTTGTAATCTGAAAGTTATGTGAAATTTTCAATTTTAAGCTAATTTTATGGTTATATTTAGGTAAGATTTAACTGTATTCAAGAATTTTTAAATCTTCCGAGGGTAAAATCTATATCAAGATAAGAACAGAGAGGGTGATAAATATGAAGCTTCTGTTTGCAGTGTCGGACAGAGATTTGCTGAATTCGTACAGTAAGCTTCTTGAACTGGACGGAATTGATGTGACGAGGGCTTTTGACGGAACTCAGGTAGTAATGCGTACAGCTGCGGAAAAGTTTGATATTGCGGTAATAAGCGATAGCTTGCCGAGAGTTGAGTTAAAGGAACTTCTGAGATTATTATATGATGAGGATATACCGACTATTGTTATTACAGAAAAAAGAGTTACCTCGGATACGCTGTGCAGAGCTGAATTAGCCTGTTCATATCTTCCTCTTCCGTTTTTACCCGATGAGCTGAGAAAAGCAATTCGCTTGCTTAATGATAAAAAACAGACAGATAATACTTTTACAGCAGGTGATGCTAGAGTAGATATAAAACAGTTTTCTATGAATGGTATTCGTGTAACAAACGAGGAGATAGATATTCTTAAAGCAGTTACGGAAGAATTACCGTTTTCAGTCAGACACGAGAGCGTATATATCAGCGCATTGAACAGAAAACTGGAGCGTCTGCATAAAAAGGCAAGGATAAAATATATTATAAACAAAGGTTATAGGCTGGTGTGTGATAATGGATAAAGTCAGAAAGAAGATCGTACTATATGCGATGACGTCAATATTTGTGCTGCTAACTGTGTTGCTTGCCGTAATAAACGGAGTGAATTTCACAATGGCGGCAGATGACGCAGATATAATAACGCAGGTTATAGCAGACAGGCACGGAGCTTTTGAGGGCGGCGGTACAGGTACGGGAGATTACAAGAACAAAACACCGTACCATACTCAGACAGAGGATATTCCTCCAAAGGAAAATGAAGCTGCGGGCAGCGTAGAGCCGACAAATAAAGGGCAGGCTCCTAAAGGTATGGGACCTATGGGACCCGACTCACCCGAAACAAATAAATCAGTCAGATATTTTACTTATGTATTTGACGATAAGGGAGAGGCAACAGCGGTTACTCATAATATTACGGCAGTAGATGAAGAAGAGGCTGCATTGTGGGCAAAAAGTCTTTTAAACGAAACAACAGGCTGGACAAGAGGTACTTACCGATACAGAGTTTATAATTTTAAAGATAAAACGTATGTAACGGTTATCGACCAGGGACGCGAGCTGCTGCCGTCGTACAGAATACTGATCATCTCGGTATGCGGAGAGCTGCTCGGACTGCTTGCAAGCTTTATAGTTCTTGAAAGTATCAGTAAAAAGCTTGCGCGTCCGCTTGAAGATGCAGACCGCAAGCAAAGACAGTTTATATCAAATGTAGAGAAAGAGTTTAAGCTGCCTTTGACAGTAATAAACGCAAACACGGAGATAATAGAAAAAGAAAGCGGCTGTACAGACTATACCCGTTCGATAAACAGACAGGTACGCCGAATGACTTCTCTTGTAAAGGATCTCAGAGCCTTGTCGGTAATAAATTACGAAAGTGACAATATTACAGAGATAGATTTTTCGGAGATCATGACGGCAGTGCTTGACGGCAGCCGTGAGAGGTTTGAACAGAAGAATATAAAATTAAGTATGGATATTGAAGAAAATATCAAGGTAAACGGCGACGAGGAACGAGTACGCAGAGTAATAAGAGAACTTGCGGATAACTCACTTCTTTTCGCAAAGACAGAGGCAAGATTTACGCTTACTCGAGACTCGGAGAGGATAACATTAAACCAGTATAACGATACACAGCTTTCCGAGGGTACGGTCGATCAGGTGTTTGACAGATTTATAACGCTTGAAAATGCCGATAAGCTGGATACGGCAGGATTGGGATTATCCTTTGTTAAGGATACCGTAAAGAGTATGGGCGGCAGAGTAACCGCAAAGGTAGCCGACGGAGTATTTATGCTCACGATAGCGTTGTAATCGGAGGTGAGAACATGGCAGAGGTACAGAAACCGATCGTAGTAATGAAACGCTACGAGATGAAATATATTCTTACAGCCGAACAGACAGCGTATTTCAAAGAGGCGGTAAAGGGTCATATGGAGATCGATAAATTCGGTCTTACGTCAATCGCTTCGCTGTATTATGATACTCCGAATTACCGTTTGATACGCACTTCCATTGAGAAACCAAAGTTTAAAGAGAAGATACGTTTGAGATCGTACGGAATAGCAACAGACACATCTCCCGTATTTCTGGAGCTTAAACGAAAGGCTTACGGGATAGTTTATAAACGCAGGGTACAGTCTACAATACCGCTTGTAAACAAGTTCTTTGACGGAGAGGGCGATATTTGCGCGGGCGGACAGATAAACAGCGAGATAACATATTTCAGAGATTACTATAAAAATCTCGCTCCCGCTTGTCTGATAATATATGACAGAATAGCGTATTTCCAGCCTGACGGGGATTTAAGACTGACTATCGATCACAATCCGAGATACAGAGCGGAGCAGCTAAACCTTACGCACTCTATGGAGGGAATATCGCTGTTGCCTGAGGGCAGCACGATACTGGAGGTAAAGGTTCAGCAGGCGATGCCGTTGTGGCTTTCAGCAATACTTGCAGAGGGCAAGATGTATAAGGGCAGCTTCTCAAAGTACGGAGCGGCTTATAAAATGCAAATGGAAAAAATAATAAATTATTGAGGTTAGGAGAGAATGTAATTATGTTTGATTCGATTTATACTGCAACAGTGACAGCACCGCAGTTTTTTATAATGGCAGGTTCGGCTTTGCTGTCGGGATTTTTATATGCGTGGCTGATGTCGTTTCGTGTGAGATCGGCTAAGAGGTTTTTTACGGTAGCGGCTGTACTTCCGTTTATAGTAGCGGCGGTAATAACATTTGTAAACGGAAACATAGGAGCAGGTGTTGCAATAGGCGGAGCATTCAGTCTGATAAGGTTCAGGAGCGCGCAGGGCAGTTCCGACGAGCTTGTAACGATACTCATAGCAATGGGTTCGGGCATAGCGTTCGGAATGGGTTACATAGGATACGGAATAGTAATACTCATCGGAATGGCAGCTATATATTTTGTACTGTCGCTGCTGCCTGTATTTGAGCATAAGAGTATGGCAATGGATAAGCTGCTCAGAGTAACGATACCCGAGTCACTTGAATACACAGACGTATTTGACGATACATTCTCTCACTTTCTTTCAAGCTATGAGAGCGTTGGCGTAAAAACAACAGGTATGGGTTCTATGTTCAGATTATCGTTTAAGATCCGTATGAAAAACCCGACTGAGGAAAAGCAGTTTATTGACGAACTCAGAATGAAGAACGGAAATCTTGAAATAGCAATTCTGCCATATACAGATCCGCAAAATCAGTTGTGATGTTTGATGAGTTATAGTGGACGACATTGAAAAGAACTTATTGTGCGATATTGGTTAGTGTGCTGCGGCTCAAAGCAGTTAGTTAAAAGCTATTAGTTCAAAGTCGTTAGTTCAAAGTTGAAATACTTAAAAATTAACACCCTATAAATACAAAGCCGCAAAGCTTTCCGATATTATTTATTAATTCCGTGCATTAGGGCAAGAATTATGTTGTCTGCTTCAGCCCATTTATCATAAAATCATTATGGAGGTCTTACATTTATGAAAACTTATCTTGCAAAAACCATGAGTATTCTGCTAAGCATAATGTTGATCGTTGCGATGATACCCGTATCGTCATCAGCGGACAGCGCTGCAGCGTCCTATCAGCTTACAGGCAACACAGGCGCAGTTATAACAATGCAGAATAGTGTATCAAGCGTACAGTTGAGCAATACAGAGCTTGCCACTGCCGAGTACACAGGAAACATTGTTACTGTAACGGCAAAGGACGGCGCAGTAGGTACAGTAACCGTAACTGTTGACGGTACTGATTTTGAAGTACCCTTAGGCTACACTACGTTCATTCTGGATAACGATAAAGTTACCGTATACGAGGGAAAATACACAAGCTACGAGGTTTACGGTGTTCTTTCAAGCGACAGCAATGAACATACCTTAAACAAAACTCAGAGTACAGACGGTACGATTGTCTATACTAAAGCAGACGACGGCGCAGTACCGAATATAAATATCAAAAAAGCAGGCGGAACATATGTGTTCAGCGGCAGTTCGGAGAATATGAGTATATCGGTAAACAAAGCCGCAGAGAGTGACGCGTATATTCTTCTTGCAGGACTTGACCTTACAAGCGCGGTAACTGCTCCGATCACAGTCAAGAAAGAGTCAACGGCTAAGGTTTATATAAAGGCGCTTGAAGGAACATCTTCCGCATTATCGGACAGCGCTTTTAATAACGCAGATACTTACGGCTCAACAGAGGACGGCGGTGACGGTACAAACGCAGAGTATGCAGAATCAGCTGTAATTAAGGGCAAGGCAAATTCCAATATTACTCTTATGGGCAAGGGAACTCTTGAACTTAATTGTAATTCAAAGAATGCCGTTAAAGTCGGCGAATACGGTACTCTTACAGTAGATGATCTTACTCTTAACGTACAGTCCGCAAAGAACGGACTTTCCTGCGATAATGATTTGATAATAAATTCCGGCACTTTAAATATTACGGCAAACGGCGGTGACGCTGTACGTTCAGACCCTGATGCGGTTAACGCTGAAACAGGCTGTAAGGGCTGCATAACAATAAACGGCGGCGATATTACTATCAATGCGTCAAGCGACGGCATACAGGCAGCTCAGGACGTAAATATTTATGGCGGTAACTTCAATATAAAAACAGGCAGCGGCTATAACGACAGCAGCTTTAATAAAGATACTATGAGCTGCAAAGGTATAAAGGCGTCATTTAGTGCCGATACTGATACGAGTACAGAAACAACAGGCGAAACAACGGAAGATACAACAGAATCAACCAATACAATTAATATCTACGGTGGTACATTCTATCTCAATACAGCCGATGATGCTGTACATTCGGACGGGTTTGTTAATATACTCGGCGGAATATTTGAGATATACACAGGCGATGACGGCGTACACGCTGATACATCTCTTACATTAGGCGAGCAGGAAAATGATGACGGTCTTGTTGTTATAAATGTTGTTTCAAGCTATGAGGGTCTTGAAGCAGGTAATGTTTATATTTATTCGGGTACATATAATGTTAATGCAAGCGATGACGGCATTAATGCGGCAGGCGGCAACGGAAACGACACCTTAAACCCCGGCGGCGGTCCCGGAGGCGGTAACTTCGGACCCGGAGGGGGCGGAAACAGACCTTCACGTCCCGGTGATAACAACGGAGGATTTGACCCCGGTAACGGCGGAAACGGAGGAAACGGAAACGCCGATTACAGTATAAATATATACGGCGGCAATGTTTATGTAAACTCAAACGGTGACGGACTTGACTCAAACGGTAATTTAAACCTCGAGGGAGGAAATATTATCGTTTGGGGACAACAGGCAGGATATGATAACTCACCTTTGGATTGTGACGGCACTTGCTATGTAAACGGCGCGACTGTTTTTGCGGCAGGCGGTAATCAAATGAACGACGGCTACCCCGAAAACAACAGCCAGAGCTATGTTGCGTCAAGAAACACAGGCTTTAATGCTAACAGCACGATTAATGTTACAGACGAACAGGGTAATGTAGTGTTCTCCGCACAAGCCCCGAAATATGTAAATTGGGTGCTTTATTCTTCGCCCGATACTACTTCAAACTATAAAATCACATCGGGCACATATATCGAGTGTAAAGTAACTTTTGACGGCAATAACCACAGCATTGATACAGAAACTCAGACCGTAAACTACGGCGGATTTGTAACAAGACCTTTTGACCCGACAGCAGACGGATATGAATTTACAGGCTGGTTTACAGACAAAGACTGCAAGACAGCTTATGATTTTTCGACTACGGTAAAATCTTCATTTACACTTTATGCAGGCTGGAAAGATGCAGAAAAAGAGGATAACGAAGATACCGATACAGAAACAGAAGTTGACACCGATACAAGCGTAAGCGATACGGACGATACCGATGAAGAGGGCTTTGCGGTAACATTTAACGCAGAGAACGCAATCATAAATGTATATTATACTCAGGATTATACTAAAGCAGACGAAGAGAATGTAGTTACAGCATACTCAAGAAACGCAGACACAGGCAAAGAGGACGCCTCGGGTGACGGACAGGTAAACTTTGCTGTAATAGCGCAGGACGGCTATACGGTTACAAGCGTTACGGCAAACGAGAATTTTAAGAACCTGAAAACACCCACAGACCTCGTAACAGAAAATATTTACCGTCTTACTAAGATCACGGGTGAGGTTACAGTTACGGTTACAGCAGAAAAGACAGAGGACACTTCGGACACCTCGACAGACGCCTCAACAGACACTTCAACTGATACTTCGGCAGAAACAGAGGATAACGGCTACAAGGTAACATTCAACGGCGAGAACGCTTCTGTAAATGTATATTACACTCAGAATTATGAAAAAGCCGATGAGGAAAACGTAACAGAGGCTTATTCAAGAAACGGTGATACAGGTACAAAGGATTCAACAGGCAGCGGACAGGTAAGCTTTGCGGTAATACCGCAGGACGGATATAAGGTAACAAATGTAACTGCCGACGGAAGCTTTAAAAACCTGAAAACTCCCGAGGATCTCGGAACTGAGAATATTTACCGTTTGACAAAGATCGCAGGAGAGGTTACAGTTAATATCACAACAGAAAAAATTGAAGAAACAACAGATACTTCAACAGATACCACAACAGATACTGCCGCAGAAACTGAGGACAACGGATATAAAGTTACATTTAACGGCGAAAATGTTACTGTAAACGTATATTATACTAAGGATTACACTAAGGCCGATGAAGAAAATGTAACAGAAACATATTCGAGAAACGGCGACACAAGCGCAAAGGATTCAACAGGCAGCGGACAGGTAAGCTTTGAAGTAATACCGCAGGACGGCTATAAGGTAACAAATGTAACTGCCGACGGTAATTACAAAAACCTGAAAACTCCCAAGGAGCTTGGAACAGAGAATATATACCGCTTGACAAAGATCGCAGGAGAGGTTACAGTTACGATCACAACAGAGGCGATTACAGAAAATACAGATACGGAAACTCAAACCGATACAAGCACACAGACGGACACTGAAACTCAAACCGATACAAACACACAGACAGATACGGAAACAGAAACAGATACAAACACACAGACAGACACGGAAACTCAAACCGATACAACAACACAGACAGACACGGAAACTCAAACCGATACAACAACACAGACAGACACGGAAACTCAAACCAGACACGGAAACTCAAACCGATACAACAACACAGACAGACACGGAAACTCAAACTGATACAAACACACAGACAGATACAGAAACTCAAACCGATACAGCAACACAGATTGACACAGAAACTCAAACCGATACAGATACTGCCACACAGACAGATACCGACACGAATACCGATACTGACCCGCAGACGGACACAGACGATACTCCTAAGCGTATGTACGGCGACATTAACGGTGACGGAAAAATAACAGCGCAGGACGCTCTTCTTTTGCAGAGATATACGATCTCACTTGCAAAGCTCGATGACAACGCTCTCGCTGCGGCAGATGTAAACGGTGACGGCAAGGTAACGGCTGCCGATTGTTTGGTAATTCTCAGATATACAATTAAAATGAAGAATACAGGCAGGGCAGGAGAATATATTTCATAAAATACAAGCTCTTATGATCTCATAGCAAAATACAAATGCTGCGGTTAAACAAAAACTGCGGCATTTGTTTTAGCTATAAAATTTATTTAATGTGATGTGATTTATGTGTATTGTGATTATTTTTTGCTCGTATAAAAAATTTTAAAAAAAACTCTTGCATTTTTTCTGAAAGTGTGCTAATATATATAAGCACCGATGAGGTGGGTTGTTAATGCGCTGTTAGCTCAGCTGGATAGAGTGACTGGCTACGAACCAGTAGGTCAGGGGTTCGAGTCCCTTACAGCGCGCCAAGGAAAGCTATGTTATCATTTGGTAACATAGCTTTTTGTGTATATTTAGGTTCTTAAATGGGGGGAGATAATATGGAAATTTCAATAAAAGAAATGGCAAAGAAGATCGTTAGCTATCCCGAAATTTGTATAATATATCATGTACGCCCGGACGGCGATTGTATAGG
>CACWKD010000049.1 GCA_902761345.1 uncultured Ruminococcus sp.
TATTGGCTCTGATCTCCACTCTGGTATCTTATCTTGTTGAAAAACCAAAAAGTCCACAAAACTTTTATTAAGTAATAAAGACTGCTGCACCTGCGGCAGTCTTTTTGTTATAAACTTGTATTTAGGTTACAAAAATCTTAATTTTGCGGGATATACTTGCAAAGATACTCAAACGCATACAAAACGGGAAAGGCACAATGCACGACACAGCGCTTTTTTCAAAGGAGTGCGGAGCTGCATTATCCGAGGCTATCGCAAAGAATGTAACCCCCGACAGATTACCAAACGGACAGCTTTATTACAATATCGCAGAAACGATTTTAAGGGCAACTTTAAGGGATAATTACGAACTTGTAAATATGGTTGCACAAGCGGCGCAGGAGCAGACGGATAACAAATTAAACATACATCTCGCCCCACAGCAAGCCGCATTCCCGGAGGAAAGAGTACAAAAGATAATAAACGGAGCAAGTGATCAAACAGCCGAAAGCGACACGATAAAACGCAGGCTTGATTCTCCCGTAAGGAATGTTACAGAGAGCTTTTATGATGATTTTGTTGCGGAAAACGCAAAATTCAGAGATGAAGCAGGACTGAAAACGTACATAGTACGGCAGACAAACGGCAAGTGCTGCGACTGGTGCGCAGACCTTGCGGGGCGGTACATATACGAGGACGCGCCCGAAGAGGTGTTTGCAAAGCATGACAACTGCACCTGCACTGTCGAATACATAACGGACAAATACAGGGAGAATGTGCATACGAAAAAAAAGTATGCACTCACACCCGAACAGCGGCAGGGGATTTTGAAGAACGCACCGAAGCCGACAAGGTATACAAGGGAGCAGGCTCAAAATTTACAGAATAATATTCTGAATGGGGTTGCAAATTCGGGTGGAAGTGGTATAATAAAAAGCAAAGAGGTTCAGTTACCTGATGAACTTTCGAAAGACTATCGCCCTGTTGTTTTGAGTGAACAAGATACGAAATCTGTTGTTAGACAGAGCGAAACATTTACTGCATATAGATCTGAAACTACGGTTAATGACATTTATATTTCAGAGGGCAGCAGAGGCATTAAGCGAAAAGAATTACATCAAATCGACACTCAACTTACAGAAGTACTAAAAATAATGGGTATTTCAGAGCGTGCGGATTTACCGACTGTTTATATTGTTAATAGTGCTGAAATGAATAAAAATGCGGTTGCAGCATATAGAGCAAGCGATAATGCATTATTTATCGACAGTGCTTTTGCTGTTTACAAAAAGGATAATCCGCCCGAAGCGGTTCAAGGTTTTGCTTGCCCCAAAGATAGCAGGAGTACATTTTTGCACGAGTTGTTTCACTGGAAAGACGCTCAAGATTATAGGGATAGGTTCAAAGAGATTACACCCGAAAATTATTCCGATTATGAAAACTATGTTCAAGCACAAGCAAAGTATCAACTTGATTTGTTACAAGGGCGAGGACATAACATCTTTGTCAGTGAATATGCTAAAAGATCATATAGAGATGAAATGTTTGATGAAACATACGCAGAGTATAGAGTGTCAAAGGTTTTAGGAGGATAGTATGCGTAGACAATGGACAAAAGAAGAAAAAGAACTTATGAAAATATTTGAACCATTTATTGACGAAAAAACACAAACGCTTAAAGAAGATGCACCCACAGAAGCAAAAGAAGCATTAAAAAAAGCCCGCGAAATTGCTTTTGAGATACGCAGAGCTGAAGCTCTGGGATTGCCGTGTAAGTATGATTATTGATTATTACCGCCCACTCGCAAGAGCAGGCGGTATTCTTTTACCCTTTTTTAGGAGTGATTCTTTGAAAAGACTATTATTTATTTTCGTGACTTGTATATGTGTAACTATGGTATTATCAGGCTGTGCAAAGGTTCTCAGCGAAGAAACAGAAACGGTACAGGCGGTAATTGTGGATTGTAACTACACCGATATGTGGGTTCAGTATTATTGGATAGACGGTATGCAGCATACAATTATTCATCCTTCGAAGTATGAAGTCATATTAGAATACGATAGTAAACGTTACAGGTTTGATAACTCGGGTATGTATGACAAGTGCAAGACCAACATAGGCGGTGTCGTTAATGCCATATACAAAACCGTTACTTATGATAACGGAAAAGCTAAATCAGAAATTACCGGTATTGAGTGAAAAGAGGTGAAACAATGAATAATGTATTACCTTAAAAACAATTACGCATTCCGCATTACGAATTAAACGGGGAGGTGACCCAATGCAGCATTATACACAATCCGAAGCATACACGCAAATCGGCTTAGATATTATTAACAGCAATCCTGACTTTGAACACCTTAAAGGTGCAGATGTCAGGGTTGCTTTTTTAAGCTGTACAAAGCCGAAAAGGAGCAAGAATAAAGTCACATTCGGAGAATGTATCAAGGTTACGGAGATAAATAAAGTATTCAATCCGTATGACTTCTTTATTGTTATCTATGAGCCGAACGTTGAAAACTTTACAGATACTCAAATAAAGATACTCATCGAGCATGAGCTTATGCACATAGGAGTTGAGTACAAGGACGGTGAGGCTATATATTATCTTGTGCCTCATGATTTGGAGGATTTTAAAAATATCATAGATAAATACGGTACAGACTGGGCAGAAGTCTGACGGATAGAAAGGGGGACATATGGACGATAAAAAAATCGGACGTCAAACCCCGACTACTTCCGTAATACTGCCGTACGATGAAACAAAGGGCAGTGAGGCTGTTGCACTTTACAACAAATCGGGCAGGACTGCACAGCAGTGGCAGGAGCTTATGATGTATGACATTATGGCTGTCAATTCGGACGGATTATGGACGCATATGCAGTTCGGGTACTCTGTCCCCAGACGAAACGGTAAGAGCGAACTTCTCATAATTCGTGAGTGCTGGGGGCTTATCCACGGCGAGAGAGTGCTGCACACGGCTCACAGAACGACAACATCTCATTCAACGTGGGAAAAAGTAATAGAACGTCTTGCAAAAATGGGCTATACCGAAAAAGAGGACTTCAAAACTACAAAGCAGTTCGGACTTGAACGTATAGAATGGCTGTCGGGTGAAGGAGTAATAAACTTTCGCACACGTTCATCAAAAGGCGGATTAGGCGAGGGCTATGACCTGCTTATCATCGACGAGGCTCAGGAGTATACAGCGGATCAGGAAACAGCCTTGAAGTATGTTGTTACCGACAGTAAAAACCCTCAGACGCTCATGTGCGGTACTCCTCCGACTGCTGTATCAAGCGGTACGGTTTTTCTGAATTTCCGCAAGAATACGCTAAGCGGAAACAACGAGGACGCAGGCTGGGCAGAGTGGAGTATTCCCGAAATGACAGACGCTCGAAATGTAGATTTGTGGTATGAAACCAATCCGTCTTTAGGCACTATCCTTTCCGAAAGAACTATCCGCTCGGAGCTGGGCGATCCCGTTACATCACGCACAGACGATAATATTCAGCGTTTGGGATTGTGGATAAGATATAACCAAAAATCAGCTATAAGCCGCAAGGAATGGCAGGAAACGGAGATAAAAGAAAGCCCTGCAATAAGTGCGGATACAAAGCTTTATTTCGGTGTAAAGTATGCAAGAGCGCGTGACAGCGTTTCTCTTTCCGTTGCCGTAAAAACAGGGGAGAAAATCTTTGTTGAAGCTATCGACTGCCGAAGCACTCGTGACGGCAACGGCTGGATAATAGAGTATCTGCGAAATCCACGGTGCGATCATATCGTATGTGATGGTGCAAACGGGCAGTCACTGCTTGAAGCCGATATAAAAAACGCAGGAATAAAGTGTAAGGTTACTCTGCCGAAAGTTTATCAACTGATAGAAGCTAACGCACAGTTTGAGCAGAATTTCTTCGCAGGAAACGTCTGTCATTCTTCACAGCCTGCGCTTGAACAGGCAGTATCAAACAGCGAGCACAGGGCAATAGGAACAGGCGGCGGTTTTGGCTACAACTCCATTTTGGAGGGTGCAGACATATCACTTTTAGAAAGCGTAACGCTTGCTCATTGGGCTTGTGCAAACGCTAAGGAACGCAAAAAACAAAAGGTCAGCTACTGATTTTTTGTTTATAAAAAAATACCTATACCAAGGGAAAATGGGAGATGACGTAAAATGGCATTTGAAATAATTGATACACAGGAAAAATTCGATGCTGCTATTGCCGAAAGATTACGCAGAGAGCGTGAAACAGTAAGCAAAAAATACGCAGATTACGACGACTTGAAAAAGAAAACAGCCGAGTATGAAACAACTCTCGGCACGATGACAAAAGAAGCTGAGGAAAATGCAAAGAAGTATTCCGAATATGACAAAAAGCTTGCTGATTTGCAGGCAAAAGTCAAGGGTTACGAGACCGGCTCGGTAAAAACGAGGATTGCCCACGAAACAGGAATACCGTTTGAACTTGCCGAAAGGCTGTCGGGCGATACCGAAGAGGAGATAAGGAAGGACGCAGAAACGCTTGCTAAATTCATAGGCGGCAAACAACCGCCCGCACCTCTTAAAAGCTCCGAAGATACCCCCTCAGACAGCAAAATAGCGGCACTTAGGGCATTTACAGCTAAGCTTGCAAATAATGAATAAAAGAGAGGTAATGATTTATGGGTAGTATTTTATCAAAAGGAAATCTGTTTCCAAAGGAGCTTATTCCCGATTTTGTACAGCAGACAAGGGGGGCTTCTGCAATCGCTAAGCTGTGCGGTTCGCAGCCTATCCCATTCAACGGTACGCAGGAATTTACATTCACGCTTGATAAGGAAATAGACATAGTAGCGGAGAACGGCGCAAAAGGCGTTGGCGGCGCAACTATCGGCACAAGAACGATTGTTCCTATCAAGGTTGAATACGGCTGCCGAATTTCCGATGAATTCAGATATGCGTCTGAGGAAATTCAGATGAACTATCTTAAAGCGTTTTCAGAGGGTTTTGCGCGAAAAGTCGCAAAGGGTCTTGACCTTATGACAATGCACGGTATCAACCCGAGAACGGCGACAGCGTCCGCTATAATCGGCACGAACAACTTTGACAGTGCGATTACAGGGTCAAACGTTATCACTATCGCTTCGGGAGATAAGCCTGACGCAAACATCGAGAGTGCGATCGCCGCTGTGCAGAATGCTGAGCGTGATGTCACCGGTCTGATAATGGCGCCTGCGTTTCGTGCGGGACTTGCTGCACAGACAACCAATGACGGCGCCAAGCTGTATCCCGAGCTTGCATGGGGCAACAATCCGGGCAGTATCAACGGACTGCGTACGGAGGTTACATCGAACCTTTCGGCTAACTCCTCGCTTGACAGAGCATTGGTCGGTGACTTTACAAACGCTTTCCGTTGGGGTTACGCAAAGGAGATCCCGATAGAGATCATTGAGTACGGCAACCCCGACAATGACGCAACACTCGGAGATCTTAAAGGACATAACCAGATCTATCTCAGAGGTGAGATGTACATCGGTTGGGGTATTCTCGATACGGCAGCCTTTGCATTTGTAAAAGCCAGGGAGTGATATGTGTGGCTGTGGTTTACGCGTCAATTGAGGATCTGCGGCTTTTCGGTAAAGCATTGACAGCGCAGGAGCGTGAGCAGGCAGAAAGTCTGCTCGCAGCCGCCTCGGCGAAATTAAGACTTATTGCAAAGAAATACGGCAAGGATCTAAACGAGCTTATCCTCGATGAGGACTATGCGCTTGCTGTAAAAGATATTGTGGTAAACTGCGTTATGAGGGCGCTTGAAGCGTATTCAAACGATAATGTGGCAGCTTCACAGACCAGTCAAACGGCGCTAGGGTATTCTGTATCTATGACATATTTAAACGCAGGGCAGAGCCTCTATTACCTCAGAAACGAACTAAAGGATTTAGGCGTACTTCGTCAAAAGTTCGGCGCTATGGAGGTTTACACAGATGAAACAACTGATTAAGGGTATAGATATTCGGCTTTATTCGGGCGGTAGCTTTGAGACGGTAGGAAATGTTCTTGTCGGTAATCCCACAAGCTCAGGTATAAACGAGCTTATACAAAACGGCGGTGTAATGCAGTGCTATACTCTTGCGATACCAAAGGGAGATACTCACGACTGGGTAAACCGTATTGTGGAATTTTTCGACAAGAAGTTCCGTACAGTGGGCATGCCCTTACGGGGGATAGAAGAGAACGTACCGCTTAATTGGCATAAGCAGGTAAATGTACAAATGCTTGATATAAGCGGCGACTGTACGATTTATGAAAAAGATACATATAACCGCCACGTGTTTACAGATGTTTATTTCTACGATAACAGAGGAACTGTAACGCTTATCGACGGTATATCTTCAAGCGGCGGTATGACTGTTCGGATATATGCGGATAAGTTCAGAGAGGACGGTTATAAACCAAAAATTGGCGACATTGTAGTTCTTAAAAACAGTGATTTTGAGTTTGATACAACATCACAGCAGACACTTTCGCAGAGTATGACAGAGTTCAGGCAAACAAACGATTATGCGGTTGTAAGCGAAGTAAAAAGCGTTTCCTACGGAGAAATACCCGATTATATAATAACTGCTTTGTGAGGTGATAAGAGTGGAGCTGACATTAGTTTGGAAAAGGAATCCGTTTAAAAGCAGAAGAAAAAGCATTGAGAAAGCACAGAATTTCATTGATAAAACTTGTGTCGAAAAAATGACGGAGTTTGTACCTGTTGCAAAGCCGATCTACAGAAACGCAGGGCAGCTCAGGGACAGCGCAGAAATAAAAGAACCCGGACTTATCATCTATACAGCGCCTTTTGCAAAACACGATTATTATAACACAGAAGTAAGTCACAAACGAAGCGGTAACTCTAAGGCTACAAGCTTATGGTTTGAAACGATGAAAAGCAAATATAAAGCCGAAATACTGCAAGGTGCGCAGCAAATTCTTACAGGGAGATGACAGCTATTGACATCATAGAAAAAACAAGGGAAATATTAATGCAGTTCCCAAAAATAAACGATGTGTGTAACGAAATAAACGTAGATTTTGCCGATAAAGAGCCGACAAGCTACGGATTAACATCAATAGGCGACAGTCTTATAAAAGAGAATATTCTCGGTAATCAGACAAGACAGCACAGCTTTATGCTTTACTCAACATTCAGCGGTATAAACGACTTTGAGAGAATGTCAAACAGTACGGTACTCACGGAGTTGTCGCAGTGGCTGTCAAAGCGTACAGGTGATGAGATTACTGCATTGATCGATGATGAAGTCCGCAGCGGCGAAATACTCAAAATTACGGCAGTAAACGGCAAATTATACGAAGTGCCTAACGGCAATATTATTGTCGGTTTGCGGTATCAGCTGCAAATAGAGGTTGAATATACAATAGAATTTTAAGGAGATGTAAAATATGCCTGAAACAAACACAGTGGGTAAGCTTAAAAGAAGCGCCCACCTTTTTTATATCGATACGACATTCGGAGGAACAACACCAAACTGGTATTTAGTCGGTAAAGATGTTGAGGATATGAGCATTGAGCTTAATCCCGATGTTGAAACAAAAAAGAATATTCTTGATGAAACAACAGTCAATGACAACGGCTACGAGCCGAGTATTTCGGTTGATACGTACTATGCAAACCCTTCTGACGGAGCGTTCTATACAAAAATCAAGAACATAGCTATGAACCGTCTGACAGGCGATGAGTGTAAAACAAAGGTGCTTGAAGTGGTTGTGGATAAAACAACGGGTCCTTATGACGCTTGGATTGAGGACGCAGTTATAAAGCCGCAGTCATACGGAGGACCCCAGGGCGGTATTTCCATACCGTACAACGTGCATTTTGACGGAAACAGAAAACAGGGTACGGCGACACTTGCGAACAAAGTACCGACATTTAAAGAGAATACATAATAAGGGCGGGTTTTTCCGTCCTTTCGTTTTGGGAGGAGTAAATATATGCAGTCTATAAATTTTGACACGGGATACAAAACATACACCATAAACGGCGACGAAAACAATGTTATCAGAGTAAACCTTGCAGACCCGAATCTTAGGAAACGTATGGAAACAGCATTGCGTGATATTGACGATTTCAAGAACAGTATCAAAAGTGATACGACGCTGCCCGAGGTATACGAAAAGTTTGACGATCTTGTTAAGAGCAAGATTGATTTTGCCTTTGGGGAGGGAACGTCAAAGGCTGTTTTCGGCAACTTGAATTGCCTGACACCCGTAAACGATAAGGGCGAATGCGTTTTTGAAACATTTTTTGCTGCTATCCTGCCCGTTATCAAAAGAGATATGGAGCAGGCTATAAAAAATCAGGATAAGCATATATCCGATATGGTAGATACGGGCAAGCTTGACAAATATGTCGATAAAATAAAGGGTGTTGTCCAGTGATAGGTGTACTCCCTGAATCGCTTGAAGTAGGTGGAAAATGTTACAAGATCAACTCCGACTATCGTGTGATACTCAATCTTTTTGAGGTTTTGCAAAGCGGAGAGCTTTCCGACCTGGAAAAAGCATATATCACAGTCAAAAGCGTTTATATCGACGAGATACCCGACAAACTGTTTTTCGATGCCGTAAAAAAAGCCTACTGGTTTTGCGACGGCGGCGATATGCCGAAATCAGAGCCAGCAAAGGTCAAATTGATCGACTACAAGCACGACGAGGGGATTATGTTCCCTGCCGTAAACAAAGCCGCAGGCTGCGAGATAAGGGCAGTACCGTATTTACACTGGTGGACGTTCTTAGGGTATTTCGGCGAGATAGGCGAGGGACTTTTTTCGACCGTGCTAAACATCAGACACAAGCGAGCCGAGGGCAAAAAGCTCGAAAAATGGGAAAGAGATTTTCTTCGCAAACATAAAGAGATGATAATTATCCACACCGATGAAGAACGCAAAGCGATAGAAGAAACAGAGGAGTTTTTGAAAACGATAACGTAGAGGGGGTGAAACAATGGCAGACGGAAATCTGAATTTTGATACAAAAATCGACCAAAGCAGATTTATAAAGGGTATCAAGAGCATAGGCAAAGGCGTTACGGGATTTGCTGCAGACATAAAAAGCCTTGTTGACAGGGCAGTATCAAGCTTTAAGCAGATTGCGGCGGCTTATCAGGTGCAAATCGAAGCCGAAGCAAGATTGGGAGCAACAATGCGAAACTCCACATCAGCCTCCAAAGAAGAAATACAATCTGTAAAAGACCTTGCAGGCAGCTTGCAGGAGCTGGGAGTTGTCGGAGATGAGGTACAGCTTGCAGGCGCTCAGGAGCTTGCAACTTATGTCAAGAGCGCAGACAGTATAAAAACAATGCTCCCTGTCCTCGATGATATGATAGCGCAGCAGTACGGCTTTTCTGCAAGTACGGACAACGCGGTAACTATCACAACAATGCTCGGTAAGGTTTTGCAGGGTCAGACCTCGGCGCTTTCCCGATATGGTTACTCCTTTGACGAAAATCAGGAAAGACTTCTTAAATACGGTACAGAGGAGCAGAGAGTTGCTACTCTTGCGGCGGTTGTAGAGGAGAGCGTTTCGGGTGTAAACAAAGCGCTTGCAGACACTCCGACAGGTAAAGTCAAGCAACTGTCAAACGATTTCGGAGATCTTAAAGAAACTGTCGGTAAAATGCTTACAGATGTCTTATACCCTGTTGTAACTGTGCTTGATACTATTGTAAAAAAGATAAATGCTGTTTTCTCTTCAATTTCAGACAGAATACGAGAAGTTATGGGAATAACAGACAGTACCGATATAAATTTGGGACAGAGTTTTGAAGATGTTGAAGAAGTAACAGAAGAAGCTGCACAAAATACGGCGGATATGGCAGACAGTTCACAAGAAGCAGAAAAAGCAAATAAAGGCAGTCTTGCGGCATTCGATGATTTGAATGTTTTACAGCAAAACAGCGATAGTAACAGCAGTAATATGGAAAGCGTAAATTTACTTTCCGATATACCTCAAACCGTTGAAACCTCTATTGCACTTGACACAAGCGATTTTGAAAAATCAGCGGACAAGTTTGTAGGAACCTTAAAGAATAAAATTGAATTTATAAAAACAAAAACACAAGAGGCGATAAAGTTTTTTGAACCGATTTCACAAGCTGTTACCGATAATGTAAGTAAATCTGTTGGTGTTGTTTCAAGAGGTATTGAAGGCTTTCTTTCCGAATACTCCGGCAGCATAGATAAGTATTCCGGCAGGATCAGGACTAATCTTTCTAATACTGCTGTCCAGACAAGAAACGGAATCGTTAACATATTAGACGAAGCTTCAAAAAGTAAAGACAGAACGGGAGAAGAGCTTTCGAAAAGCTATACCGACTTACTCGGCGGAATAAGCATCTTCTCGTTGTCGTTTGCTGATGTTTTTACAGATATGCTCGATATATCAAGCGGTGGCTTCGAGCAGTGGACGATAGATAATTCAAGTTTAATAGGAGAATTTTTTGACGGTATAAACTCAGATATAGCAGGTGTCAGCACTACCATCGGAATGATCCTTGAAGATATAGTGACTACATTAACCGAGTGGTGGGATAATTCCGGAGCAGATGTTTATGAAAAAATTATAGGTGTGCTTTATGACGTTCAAAGCATTATCCTTGAAGTATGGAACAGTTTTATACAGCCAATTATCAGTAGTTTGATAGAAAATGTACAGAAGCTTTGGGAAGAACATTTATCGCCGCTTTGGGAGAATCTACTTAGTCTTTTAAGCAGTATCGGAGAGTGTATTTCGGTACTTTGGGATAACATAATAAAACCTGTGATAGATTGGCTGATAGAAAAACTTGCTCCCGGATTGTCTATCGTAACAACGACCATTGTAGACATTGTTACAGATTGTATCGGTTGGATAGTCGATTTAATCAGCGGAATAGTGAAAATCCTGCAGGGTGTAATCGACTTTATAACGGGAGTGTTCAGCGGCGATATAGAGAAAGCATTTGAGGCAATAGAAACTATTGCCGAAGGCTTGGTTACTGCTATTATAGGAACGCTGAAATTTATCATTAATCTACTTGTTGACGGGCTGAATCTTGTGTGGGGAGCCATTTACACAGTTGTAAAAGGTATCGTTGATACAGTGGGGAATATTGCCGGAGCAATAGGCGATATATTCGGTTTGGATTGGAATTTTTCTCTTCCAAGCGAACCTCCAAAAATCCCCCGCCTCGCCACAGGCACGGTAGTTCCTGCAAATTACGGTGAGTTTGCGGCGATACTGGGCGATAACAAACGGGAACCCGAGGTTGTTTCCCCTATATCTGCGATAGAACAGGCAGTAGAAAATGTGCTTAACCGCAGAGGAATAACAAGCTCCTCGGACGGGGATATCGTTGTCGAGATAGACGGCAGAGAAGTTTTCAGAGCAACAAAGAAACAGGCAGACCATTACAAGAGAATGCACGGCAGGCCTGCATTCGGGTAAGGAGGTACTATGAGCAATTTTCAAGGATATTTGCTAAAATTCGGAGATACGATTTTCCCTCATAAGTACCTTGCTAAAAATCCCACGTTTACACCAAATCAGCGTACCGAAGCGGAGGCATATCGTGACGGAAATAACGATCTGCACCGTGTTACTATCGATAACCACAAGTCAAAGCTTGAGGTAACGATTGTGCCGGATATTACCCTTGAACAGAAAATAGAGATAGAAAATGCTATGTACTCGGGACTTGAAAACATAGTAGAACGAAAGTATTTGATTACGTTCTGGAACGATGACGTACACGTTAACGACTATCGGACAGGATCGTTTTATTTGTCGGACGTAAGCTACAGCTATACTAAAATCAAGAACGGTACACTGTACTATGATGAAATAACATATACATTTGTTGAATATTAAAGGCAGGTGAAAAAATGCTTACAGTATCGGAAGATTTTAAAAACGCTTGCCTTTTATACCCTGTCCGTACCGAGCTTGATATTTGTGCGATCGGAGCAGGAGAAAACAACTCCGACCTGCACATTTACAACTCCAATATCGTGTCCGAAAGTATGAAGATAGAGCAGTCGATCTGTGACGAAGCCGATATAAAATTTGGCGGCGCTGTTTCTTCAAGCTTTGAGATAGATGTGTTCGGTGTGCCCGATCTTACAGGAAAGCGTATAACCGTTACGATTACTCAGAGTGTTGCTATACCTCTCTATCCGAATATGGCTTATCCGGGCGAAAATATCTATCCGGGCAGAAAAGTTCTGTCGGAGGGTTTCAAAGTGTTTACGGGGAATGTGTTTTCCTGCAAGTTCAACAAGAACCATATTACACGAAAGATAGTTGCATACGATGATCTTTACTGGATAGGAAATGTAAACTGTGCGGAGTGGTATGATAGTGTTCATCGTCAAAGTGTGGAAACACCCTACACAATGGTTGAAAATCTGCGTAAAGCATTATGTAGAAAGTACGGCATTGTAGAGCAGTATCCCGATGATGTTTTACCGACAGACAACATCTATATAGAAAAAGCAGACGGTAAAATTACCGTAAACGAAGTGCTGCGCTGTATCTGCGAGATGAGCGGGGTGTTTTGCTTTTTGAACGGTGACGGAAAGCTTGAATACCATACCATAAGTGAAAATGAAAACAGCACGAATATACAAAAACCGAGCACGGAGAGCTACAATTTTAATTATTCCGATTGCAGTTACGAGGAGTATCAGCGGCAGCTTGCAGGAATGTACCACAGAGCGCAGGACGGGACTGTGAACTGGTTTGGCTGGGATAATCCTTCAAGTCCCGAGATGTATTTTCTTGAAGATAATCAGATAGTCGACGCATACGGAGGTTATACAAGTTGGTCGGAACAAATAGGACGTGAAGATGACGGAGTGCAGATTTGGCAAAAAATATATAACAATCTGAATTTCGCACCGTACCGCCCTATGACGCTAAAAACACCTTGCAGATTATGGGTACAGCTTGGCGATAAGATAACGTTTAAAGTGCATTCCTACGAGATGAACGGCGACCTGCTCACAAGCACGGAAAAAGAGATAACAAGCTATGTTTTAAGCCGCAGGATAACAGGCATACAGGCACTGAATGACGAGTTTACAGCAAATGCGGAGAACGTGAAATATACCGAGAGAGATTATGAAGAATAGGGCGGTGATTAAATGGCGAGCGAAATTTATACATCTACCGAATGGGTAAATTATCCAAGCACTGCGACACCAATAACGGCAGGCGAGCTTAACAGAATGGAAAAAGCTATACTTGAAGTACCGAAAGAAACGGCAACTTTTTTATTAAGTTCGGTGTTAGGCGGTCTAAAAGCTGTGCAGTCTGTGCCGATGATGAGTACAGTATTAGGAACGGTTATTAACAATTATAACCCTCAAAACGGCGATAAGCTTTTAGTATGGAAATCGAATGCGATACCGTGTGTTGAAGATACGGATTACTCCATAACCGAAGAAGAGGGCGTTTACAAAATAAAGGCGATCGGGCAGAATATGGCTGCAAATCTTCAGATTTGGAACATACCGACTAATACAGGCGGCGGAGCTGTCGGCACAGCCTACACAAACATATCAAGCTTAACGACCGACAGCATATCGGGAACAGCCGAAAAGGAGGAATAAAACATGAATGTGTATAGAACAGATA
>CACWKD010000050.1:0-13543 GCA_902761345.1 uncultured Ruminococcus sp.
ACGGCTCTACGCCCCGTGACGCTGAGGATATTACAAAGGTACGTTTTAACGGCGGCGTTATGCTTATCGGAAACGAGGGCAGCGGGCTGAGCGATGACGTTCTGTCTGCTTGTACATTGAGAGTAAAAATTCCTATGGGAGGCCGTGCGGAGTCGCTGAATGCGGCTGTGGCGGCAGGTTTATTAATGTGGGAGATGCTGAGATGATTTATGAATAATCAGACAATTTATTGGATTTGGATTCAACAGCTTTGCGGCTACGGCAGTAAAAAGGTTGCTAAAATTATGCAGAGATTTACATTTGCCGAGGATTTCTATAAAGCTTCTTTTGAGGAAAAGCTGTTGTGCCTGGGCGGAGATACGGACGCTCTTACATTTCAAGATGTGAGCGACAAGAGATTATTTAATGCTCGTAAGGTTATTCGCCATTGCAGGGAGAATAATATTGAGATAGTATCTCCCGGAGATGAGAATTACCCAAAGCGTTTACTGTCACTGCCGACTCCGCCTGCTGCGTTGTATGTTTTGGGTGATGTTTTGCTCTTGAACAGTAAACTCAGTATAGGCATTGTGGGTACAAGAAAAAGTTCCGATTTTGGTGAGTTTATGGCAAGAGGTATTGCGTCGGGGTTATCAGATGAGGGGTTTACTGTGGTAAGCGGCGGCGCTATGGGAATAGATACCGTTGCCCATAAATCGACACTTCAAAATGACGGTAAAACAATATGTGTGTTAGGTTGTGGAATAGGTTATAATTATCTCAGAGCTAACCATAATATGAGAGAAGAAATATCAAAAAAAGGCGCTCTTGTGTCCGAGTATGTACCTCAGACACCCACTGCGCGCAATTCGTTTAAACTCAGAGATAGAATTATCAGCGGATTGTCGGACGGTGTAGTCGTGGTAGAGGCAGGAGAGGTGAGCGGTTCGCTTGTAACGGCAAATTATGCTTTTGACCAGAAAAGAAAACTATACGCGCTTCAAAAACCAGACGGCGGCGCAGTGTCTGCCGGTACAGAAAAGCTTATAAGGAACAATAAAGCGAAACCCATACATTTTTATACGGATATTATTGATGATTTCAAAGAGGAGCTTGAAGATTTAAAGTCCGAAGAGGAAAAGGAGAACGAGCGGCTAAGAGCAGAGTTTTTTGCGGACGCAGAAGCTCAGGCGGTACATATTATGGATTTCTCAAAATTTATAAAGCCGTTTAGAGGTATCAAAAACGAGCAGTATAACGCTCAGTCATCTCAAAAAGATGTAAAGCCCGATAAGGAAAAGACTGAAAAAACTCCCGAGCAGTCGGCGGTAAAAAAAGTCAGCGAAGAAGACAATTTGGATTTTCTAAGCGTCAATGCCCGTAATATATACAAATGCCTGTCAGATGAGAAAATCCATATAGATATTTTAGCATTAAAAACAGGTATGGCTGTATCAGACGTAAGCAGCGCTTTAACGGAGCTGGAGCTTTTTGGTTTTGTACAGTCATATCAAGGGAATACATACACAAAAAAGTAATATAAAGAAAAGAATAATACCTTAGTGGTGGAGGTAATTGAATGTCCGATTTAGTAATAGTGGAGTCGCCGTCAAAGGCGCATACGATACAGAAGTATTTAGGCAGCGGATACAAAGTCCTTGCGTCAAAGGGTCATGTTAGGGACTTACCCGAAAAAAGGCTCAGTGTAGATATTAAGCACGATTTTGCCCCTAAATACGAGATTATGAAAGACAAGGAAAAACTCATATCCGAACTTAAAGAGGCAGTAAGCGAGTGCGATAAAGTATATCTCGCAACCGACCCCGACCGTGAGGGAGAGGCGATTTCCTGGCATTTGGCATATATTCTGGGACTGCCGCTTGACAGCAAGAACAGGGTAGAGTTTAACGAGATAACAAAAACGGGCGTTGCAAACGGTATGGCGAACCCTCGCAGCATAGATATTGACCTTGTAAACGCTCAGCAGGCAAGACGAATACTTGACCGACTTGTAGGCTATAAGCTCAGCCCGTTTATATCTCAGAAGATAAGAAGAGGTTTGTCGGCAGGACGAGTACAGTCTGTTGCGCTGAGAATTATTGTTGACAGAGAAAACGAGATAAGAGCGTTTGTACCCGAGGAGTACTGGACGATAGACGGAAAGTTTATTCCAAAGGGCGGAAGAAAGGCGTTTCCTGCGTCGCTCCATTCGTACAACGGCGAGAAGATAAAGATAGAAAACGAGGAGCAGGCAAAGAAAGTGCTGTCCGATTTAGAGGGAGCAGATTTTACAGTAACAAATGTAAAGCACGGCACAAGACGCAAACAGCCTGCGCCGCCTTTTATAACGTCAACACTTCAGCAGGACGCATCACGAAAGCTTGGTTTCCAGTCAAAGCGTACAATGAAAGTGGCACAGGAGTTGTACGAGGGTGTAACGGTTGACGGAATAGGTGCGGTAGGTCTTATCACATATATGAGAACCGACTCTCTGAGAATATCTCAGGACGCGCAGAACGACGCAAAGAATTTTATAGAGGGCAAATGGGGAGAAAAGTATCTGCCCAAAAAGCCGAGGGTGTTTAAGTCGAGAAGCAATGCGCAGGACGGTCACGAGGCAATACGTCCCACTATGATAGACTTATCGCCCGACAGGATAAAAAATAATCTCACCTCAGACCAGTATAAGCTATACAAATTGATATGGGAGAGATTTATAGCGTCACAAATGGCAGAGTGTGTTCAGAAAACTACTCAGGCAGATATAGAGGGCAACGGCTATACGTTTAAAGCAAGCGGCTACAAGGTGGATTTTGACGGCTTTACGGTGCTTTACGTTGAGGGTAAGGATACCGAGGACGAAAAGGAAACACAGCTCCCCGCCCTTGAAAAGGATATGCCTGTAAGAGCAAAGGAGATAATACCCAACCAGCACTTTACTCAGCCGCCCGCAAGATTTACAGAGGCGTCGCTTATCAAGGCGCTTGAAGAAAACGGAATAGGCAGACCGTCCACTTATTCTGCAACGATAACAACGATAGTAAGCAGAAATTATGTAAAGAGAGAGGCAAAGACGCTCTACCCGACAGAATTGGGCGAGGTAATAACAAAGCTTATGAAGGAGCGTTTCCCGAAGATAGTTAATGTAAAGTTTACCGCGCAAATGGAAACGGAGCTTGACGAGGTAGAGCACGGCAACGAGGAGTGGGTACAGCTTTTACACGGCTTTTACGGTGATTTTGAGGAAACATTAAAGAAAGCCAAAGCCGATATGGAGGGGCAGAAGTACGACCTTGAAGAGGATAAAACCGACTTTATCTGCGAAAACTGCGGTAAGCCTATGGTTTACAAGTACGGCAGATACGGAAAGTTTATCGCCTGCTCGGGCTATCCCGAGTGCAAAACTGTAAAGAAGTTTGTAGAAAAGGTAGAAGTACCGTGTCCGAAGTGCGGCGGTGATATAATTGTAAGGAAAACGAAGAGGGGAAAAACATTCTACGGCTGCGGAAATTACCCGAACTGCGATTTTGCGTCGTGGGACGAACCAACCTCCGAAAAATGCCCTCAGTGCGGAAGTATGCTTTATAAAAAAGCAGGCAAAAAGCCGATGATAGTTTGCACAAAAGAGGGCTGCGGATTTAAGAAGAGTTCGGATTAAAGAGTTTGTTTCAGTGTGGAGCTTATTTCAGTGTGGAGTGTGGAGAGTGAAGTTTGGAGTTGGGAGTTATAAGTGTGAAGTGTTTATTTTTAAAGTAAAGGATTTCCTTTAGGCAAATGGCAGTAATGAATAATGAAGATTGAATAATGAATAGTGAATAATATCGGAAAACCTTCGGTTTTGGATTTATATGTTTTTAGTCGTTAGTTATTAGTTGTTAGACAAATGTTACTTTGAACTTTGAACCATTAACTTTAAACTCAGAGCCAAAAACTTATTCCTAACGCAACTCCACTCTCAACACTCCAAACTCCAAACTCAATATGAAAGGCGAGAACTAAAATGAATATACGAGTAATCGGCGCGGGACTTGCAGGGTGCGAGGCGGCATGGCAGATAGCTCAGAGAGGGCTTAAAGTCGAGCTTGTCGAGATGAAACCCGAAAAGAAAACTCCTGCGCACCATACAGATATGTTTGCGGAATTGGTATGCTCAAATTCACTCAAAGCCGCAAGGATAAACAGCGCCGCAGGACTGCTGAAAGAGGAAATGCGCCGAATGGGTTCTCTTCTTATGCAGTGCGCGGACAAGTACAGCGTTCCTGCGGGAGGGGCGCTTGCAGTTGACAGAACTCTGTTCTCAAATGCAGTAACAGAATGTATAAAAAACCACCCGAATATTACGGTTGTGTCAAAGGAGATAACAACACTTCCGACAGACGGTATAAACGTCATTGCAACAGGCCCGTTGACGAGCGAGCCGCTTGCAGAGAGTATAAAAGAGAGGTTCGGGGGAGGACTTAGCTTTTTTGACGCAGCCGCACCGATAGTGACAGCCGAAAGCATAGATATGGACAGCGCGTTTTTTGCGTCGCGATACGGCAAGGGCGACGGCGATGATTACATAAACTGCCCTATGAATAAAGAGGAGTACGAGCTTTTCCACAGAGAGCTTGTTAATGCCGAGAGGACGCCTTTACACGGTGTTGATGTTGCAAATCCAAAGGTATATGAGGGCTGTATGCCTATCGAAGTAATGGCGCAGCGTGGCGAGGATACGATACGTTTCGGCCCTATGAAGCCTGTCGGACTTACAGACCCAAAAACAGGCCGCAGACCGTGGGCGGTTTTGCAGCTTAGAAAAGAGAACGCAGACGGTACAATGTATAATCTTGTGGGATTTCAGACAAATCTTAAATTCGGAGAGCAGAAAAGAGTGTTTGGGTTAATTCCTGCGCTCAAAAATGCGGAATTTGTAAGATACGGAGTTATGCACAGGAATACGTTTATAAATTCCCCACAGATACTAAACTCATCGTTTGCGGTGCGAGATGACCCCGATATGTTTTTTGCGGGACAGATAACGGGCGTAGAGGGGTATATGGAGTCGGGAGCGTCGGGACTGCTTGCAGGAATTAACGCATATAACCGCGCAGTGGGTAACGATATGATGATACTTCCCGATTATACGATGACAGGAGCGTTGGCAAAATACATAAGCGATGAAACTGTCAAGGACTTCCAGCCAATGGGCGCAAATATCGGAATATTGCCGCCCCTTGACCGCAATATAAGAGATAAACAACTGAAAGCACAAGCACACGCAGAGAGGGCTTTGAAAGTGTGGAGTTTGGAGAGTGAAGTGTGGAGTTAAACTATAAATTAATGAATAATGAAGATTGAATAATGAATAATGAATAATATCGGAAAGCCTTGCGGCTTTGGATTTATATGTTGTTAGTTTAAAGGGAGTTAGGAATGAGTTGTTAGCTTAAAGTTTGTAGTTAAAGTGTATAGTCTAAAGTTAATGACAGTAATCAGCAAGATAGCCTTTTCTGCCTCCCTCTTTGAGGGCAATGTCATCAACTTAGTGTAATATACACTTGTATCATTAATTTGAATGACTGATTTATGCTTTTTACTCCTTCCGTCACGCCTACGGCGTGCCACCTCCCTCTTTGAGGGAGCTGTCAGCGTAGCTGACTGAGGGAGTTATACAAAAAGGCTAAAGTTGATGACATTATCTTTGACGGAGGGAGTAATACTAATATTTTAGTGTTTTATATGTTTGTTAGTTTTTGAACGGTCTGCGTTCCTCATTCAAAAACTTCCATTCCTAACTCCTAACTCCTCATTCAAACAAATTTCTCATTAAACAAAAAGGGAGAGATACAAAATGAAAATAATAGTTGACGCATTTGGCGGAGATAATGCGCCTGTCGAGATACTTAAAGGATGTTCGGCAGCGGCGCTTGACCACGATGATCTGGAGCTTGTAGTAACAGGTCCCGAAGATAAGATCAAAAAAGCAGCAGAGGAAAACGAAATAGATATTTCAAAGCTTACAATAGCTCATTGTGACGATATTCTTACAATGGAGGATCACGCAACAGACGTTGTAAAGAAAAAGAAAAACAGCTCGATGGCGGTAGGTCTTAAAATGCTTGCGGACGGCGAGGCAGACGCATTTTTGTCGGCAGGCAACAGCGGCGCATTGATAACGGGCGCAACGCTTATAGTAAAGAGAATAAAGGGCATTAAGCGTCCTGCGTTTTCTCCTATAATACCAAAAGCCGAGGGTATGTTTATGCTTATTGACGGCGGCGCAAACGCAGAATGTAAAGCTGATATGTTACAGCAGTTTGCTATAATGGGTTCGGTATATCTCGATAAGGTAATGGGTGTTAAAAACCCGAGAGTAGGACTTGCAAACGTAGGTACGGAGGATCACAAGGGCGACCCGTTAAGACTTGAAACATTTGCGCTCCTGAAAGAAACCCCCGTTAATTTTATCGGCAACGTAGAGGGCAGAGATATTCCGCTGGACGGCTGCGACGTTCTTGTAACAGACGGCTTTACAGGCAACCTCATCTTAAAGACATACGAGGGCGTTGCTATTGCCCTTATGGATAAAATAAAAAAGGTATTTAAGAAGAGCGCAAAGAACAAGCTTGCCGCAGCTATGGTTTTAAGCGATATGAAGGAGCTTAAAAAGTCTGTTGACTCGGACGTATACGGCGGCGCTCCGATTTTGGGAGCAGCAAAGCCTGTGTTTAAGGTACACGGAAACGCAAGCGCAGTTACCGTACAGAATGCAATTACCCTTACAATGGATTATGTTCGTACAGGCGTTATAGAAGAGATAGAAAAGACTGTTGCGCAGACGGTACTCAAGGGGTGAGAATGTTGCAGAAAACGTATCTTGACTATAAGCGTATTTATGAAGCGATAGGTTATACATTCAAGAACAAGGAATTGCTCACAACAGCGCTCACACATTCGTCTTATGCAAACGAGCTTCACGACGGAACTAAATATAACGAGCGTCTGGAGTTTTTGGGTGACAGCGTGCTTAGTATAGTTGTGTCGGATTACATATATTTAAACTGTCCCGAATTGCCCGAGGGTAAGCTTACAAAGCTTCGAGCTTCCCTTGTGTGCGAAAAGTCGCTGTACCGTTATGCAAAACAGATAGGCTTAGGCACGTTTATAAGGCTCAGCAGGGGCGAGCGTCACTCGGGCGGAGATGACAGACCGTCTATACTCTCAGACGCATTCGAGGCGCTTATTGCGGCAATTTATCTGGACGGAGGAATTGAACCCGCGCGTAAATTTGTACTCAGGTTTGTCATTCCCGATATAAAGAGCAGCAAGCCGATGAAGTTCAAGGACTACAAAACGACCTTGCAGGAGATAATCCAGAAGAACCCCGAAGAAAAGCTTACTTACGTTCTTGTTAAGGAAACAGGCCCCGACCACGATAAGCATTTTGTTGTAGAAGTACACCTCAACAGCAACGTGATAGGAAAGGGCGGCGGCAGGAGTAAAAAGGAAGCCGAACAGCAGGCTGCAAGAGAAGCGTTGGAGCTTATGGGGTACTGATATGAAACACGGTAATATTTCTGTATTCGTACCGCTCAACGGCTGCCCTCATCAGTGTTCGTTCTGTAACCAGAAGAGCATTACGGGAGTAAAGTACCAGCCCATGCCAGAAGATGTTGACGAAGCTGTAAACGCTGCGTTTGCGTCTAAGAAAAAGTACGATTATGAGATAGCGTTTTTCGGAGGGAGCTTTACTGCGATAAACCGTGAGTATATGGTGTCGCTGCTGGAGAGCGCGTACAAGTATGTAAAAAACGGTACGGTTAGCGGTATAAGGCTTTCCACTCGCCCCGACGCTGTCGACAGGGAAATTATGGAGATACTGTGCAGGTACGGCGTAACGGCTGTGGAGCTGGGGGCGCAGAGTATGTGCGATGATGTTTTGCAGAAGAATATGCGTGGACATACCTCACAAGATGTAAGAAATGCGTCAAGGCTTATCAAGGAGTACGGTGTTTCATTGGGACTGCAAATGATGACTGGACTTTACGGCAGCAGCAAGGAAAAGGATATTTATACAGCAAATAAGATAATCTCGCTGTCGCCCGATACTGTAAGGATCTACCCGACTGTTACAATAAAAAATACCGTTCTGGGAGATCTTTTTGAAAGCGGAGAATATGTGCCCGACACACTTGAAAAGTCGGTTGATCTGTGTGCTTTTTTGCTTACGATGTTTATGCGAAATAACATAGAGGTTATCCGATTGGGACTGCATTACAGCGAGGAGCTGGAGCGTGATATGCTGTCAAACAATTATCACCCTGCTTTTAAAGAATTGTGCGAAAACAAGCTTATGAAAGATAAGTTTCTTGAAACGGCGCACTCTCTCGGTATAACAGGCGGTAATGTTCTGGTTTTTGTTTCGCCGTCATCGGTATCAAAGTTTGTCGGACAGAAGAGATCTAACCTTAAAAGCCTTGAAGAATTAGGATTTAACATAAAAACAGTGCAGGATAAAGCACTCACAGCATACGAAATAAAGGTGATACAATGCTGCTAAAATCATTGGAGATACAGGGTTTTAAGACCTTTCCCGATAAAACAAAGCTAATATTTGACAAGGGAATAACGGCGGTTGTAGGTCCCAACGGCTCAGGCAAAAGCAACATAAGCGACGCTATACGCTGGGTACTGGGCGAGCAGTCCGCAAAGGCTTTACGCTGTTCCAAAATGGAGGACGTTGTTTTTAACGGTACAGACAACAGAAAAAAAGTGGGTTACGCAGAAGTAACGCTCACTATCGAGAATAAAGACAGGTCGCTGCCTTTTGACGGTGACAGCGTTGCCGTAACAAGAAGATATTACCGTTCGGGCGACAGCGAGTATCTGATAAATAAAGCCGCAGTAAGGCTAAAGGATATTCACGAGCTGTTTATGGATACGGGTCTTGGACGTGACGGCTACTCTATGATAAGTCAAGGCAAGATCGACAGTATAGTCGCTTCAAAGAGCGAGGACAGACGAGAGATATTCGAGGAAGCGTCGGGTATATCACGTTACAGGTACAGAAAAACAGAGGCTGAAAGAAAACTCAGCCAGACAGAGGAAAACCTTTTGCGGCTTCGTGATATCTTAACGGAGCTTGAGGACAGAGTAGGCCCTCTTGAAAAGCAGGCTCAGAAAGCTAGATCGTACCTTGAATACGCTAAGGAAAAAGAGGGGCTTGAAATATCCTTGTGGCTTGATACGCTCGATAAATCGGCAAAAATTCTGCGTGAACAGGACGATAAAATATCAGTTGCAAGAGAACAGCACGATAACGCTGTGAAAGCTCTTGAAGATATTGAAAAGGAAACAGAGGGGATATATTCCTCGACGGGTGAGTTTTCCTCAAAAATGGACGAGATACGCAGAGAAAACTCGGAGCTTGAACAAAAGATAAGCGAGATAAACGCAAAAGTATCAGTCGAGGAGAATAACATTAAGCATAATCTCGAACAGATAGACAGGTTAAAAGGAGAGCTTGAAGCAATTGACCTTGACAGCGATAAGATACAGCGTGAAACAGAGGAGAAAAAGGAAAAGGCTGTAAAGCTAAAGGCAGAGCTTGAAGAAAAAAACAAGGAATTGTCTGATGTAACGGTTTCTCTATCCGAAATTATGGAGGACGACGGCAAAAGCTCCACACTGTTACAGCAGCACAACTCGGAGCTTACAAGGCTCAACACGGAGCTTGCAAACGTGCGTGTAGACAAGATAACGACAGCCGCAGCTATATCCGATATTAAATCACGTCTTGCAAATATAGATACGTCGCTGCTTACAAAAACCACACAGCTTGAGCAGCTGCAAAAAGCCGAAACAGACTATACGGAAATGTCCTCGGATCTTGAAAAGGAGCTTGTATCTGCTCAGAACTCTCTTCACGGCTGTGAAAGGCTGCTTGAAAAGAAACAGAAAAAGCGTGACGAGATAAGAGAACAGGGAAACCGTGTAAAGCTTGATATAGGGCAGTCAGAGCGTCATATAGCGTTTCTTGAAAACCTCGAGCGTAATCTGGAGGGCTTTAATCAGAGTGTAAAGGCAGTAGTAAAAGAGGCTAAAAAGGGTACTCTTATGGGAATACACGGCCCTGTGTCGAGAGTAATAAAAGTACCGGAGGAATACGCCGTAGCAATAGAAACAGCCCTCGGCGCAGCAATGCAGAATATAGTTACCGAAACGGAAGAGGACGCAAAGCGTGCAATAGCGTTTTTGAAAAAGCGTGACGCAGGACGAGCTACGTTCCTCCCCCGCTCAACGATAAGAGGAAACGAGTTGCAGGAAAAGGGACTTGAAAACGTATCGGGTTTTGTCGGTATAGCAAGCACACTGTGCGAATGTGAAGATAAATACAGCGGCATACTAAAGTCACTTCTCGGAAGAATTTGCATAGCCGACAATCTCGATAACGCAGTAGAAATAGCAAGAAAGTACAGCTACCGTTTCAGAGTGGTAACGCTTGACGGACAGGTTGTAAACGCAGGCGGTTCTTTAACAGGCGGTTCTCTTAATAAAAAGACGGGACTTTTAAGCCGTGTAAGCGAGATCGAAAAAGAGAAAAAGAAGCTTGCAAAGCTCAATACAGAAATAGAGGATCTAAGACGGGATTATGTAAACGCTCAGTCCGAGTGCGGTACGTTGGAGGCTAACCTTATATCTGCAAGAGATACTCTTTCAAGCGTACGAGAAGAAAAAATACGAGTAGATACCGAGATGAAAACCTCATCGGAGCAGATAACAGCATTACAAGCCGATCTGAGCGTACTTACACAAGAGAAGGGCGAGTGCGCGAGCAAGCGCGAAGACCTCGAAAAAACTCTACAAACGGCTGAAAAGAAACTATCAGACCTCGAAAAAGCTATTGAACAGGCGCAAAGCAAGATAGACGATGTATCGGGTGACCTTGCCGAACAGACCGAAAAGCGAGAAAAGCTTACAGGCAGGTTATCGGAAATAAAGCTTGATATAGTGACGATCACAAAGGATATAGAGATAATCGAGGGCGAGATAAGATCCGCAGCGGCTCAGAGTACCGACAATCGGGAAAAAAAGCAGTCCTTAACAGACGAGATAGAACTTGTCTTAAATAAGAACAAACAGACAGAGAAAATAATATATGCGCACAGAGGCGAGATCTCACGATTAAGGCACGACTGTGTGTATAATAACGAGAAGATCGCAAAGCTGAGTGAGCAGAGAGCTAAGCTTGAAAAGCGTTCGTCTGAGTTAAGACGTCTTGAACGTGAACGCTCAGACGAAAAGGAAACAATAGGCAAGGAGCTTGCAAGGCTGGAGGAGCGAAAGACAAATTTACAAAAGCAGTACGACGATATTATCAGAAAGCTGTGGGAGGAGTACGAGCTTACCCCACGACAGGCGCAGGAAACCTGCGTAAAGGTTGAGAACGTAACGGCAGCAACGAAGAGATTATCGGAGCTTAAATCGAAGATAAAGGCTTTGGGAAGCGTAAATGTTGCCGCAATAGACGAGTACAAGGAGGTATCCGAAAGGTACGAGTTTATGAAAACGCAGGTGGGAGATGTTGAAAAATCCAAAAAGGAAATAATATCCCTCATAGGCGACCTTACAAAGCAGATGAAAGAAATTTTTGTAGAGAGATTTGCGCTTATAAACAAAAATTTTGGAGAAACATTTACAGAGCTTTTCGGAGGAGGAAAGGCGTCTTTGTCGCTTACGAATGAGGAGGATATACTCAATTCGGGCATAGAGATAACCTGCCACCCACCGGGAAAACTGGTATCACATCTGGAGCTTTTGTCGGGAGGAGAGAGGGCGCTTGTAGCGATAGCGCTGTACTTTGCCATAATGAAAGTAAGTCCCGCTCCGTTCTGTGTAATGGACGAGATAGAGGCAGCCCTTGACGAAGTAAACGTAGACAGATTTGCGCAGTACCTCAGACGAATGAACGACAACACACAATTTATTCTGATTACACACAGACGAGGTACAATGGAAGAAGCGGACGTTCTGTACGGCGTAACTATGCAGGACGAGGGAATATCAAAGCTTTTGGAACTTCATTCAAGCGAGGTTGCCGCAAGCTTTACGAATATAAAATAGGTAAGGTGAGTTATGCACCCGATAAAGCATTTTATAACGATCACAAAACACAGACATAAGGTGTTATCCCATTGTATCAAGGCAGGAATACCCTTACAGGGACTTTTGCACGATTTGTCGAAATTTTCCCCGACAGAGTTTATACCCGGAGCGAAATATTATCAGGGCAACAGAAGTCCCAACGAGGCTGAGCGAGAGCATACCGGATATTCGCAGGCTTGGATGCACCACAAGGGCAGAAACCGTCACCATTTTGAATACTGGACAGATTACAATCCCAAAACAAAACAGCTTGAAGCGGTAGAAATGCCGATAAAGTATGTTAAGGAGATGTTTTGCGATAGGGTAGCGGCAAGCAAGACGTACAACGGTAAGAATTACAAGGACAGCGACCCGTATAATTATTTTCTAAAGGGCAAGAACCGCCGAACGATACACCCCAATACGTCCGAACTTCTCGAAAAGCTTTTGTATATGCTTAAAACAGAGGGCGAGGACAAGACCTTTGAATATATCAGAAGTCTGAAAGACGGCGGCAGTACAGATAAAAATAAGGGTATAGGCAGACAGGGGATATTTACGCTGCTGCTTGTGACGGTAATAGTTTTCAGCGCAGGTATAGGAGTATACTCGGCGGCATACAGTATAAAAAATCAAGCTTCAAAAGGCGAGGAGTATGCCGAAACAGCAGACACCCCCGATATTGTCAAAACTCCCGATACTCCCGATGTTCCGGAAACGGTTGAAGAGCCTTTGCGTATCGAGGAGATACCAGAAATGAAAACCCCCGATTATGTTATACACGAGTATGAAAAACTCCCCGAAAAATATCAGATAAAGGTCAAGCACATTACACAAATGGATAAGCTTTTAACGGGCTGCGAGCTGATAAGCGCAAAGACTGTGCTTGAATACAATGGGAAAAAGGATATATCGCTTGATAAGATGATAAGCCACTTGGAACAGAGCAAGATACACGTAAACTCCGAGGGAGAGTGGTACGGGTTATCGCCCGAGCAGGCATTTATCGGCGATCCGTACCGTTTGGACGGATTTGGTTGTTATCCGCCTGTAATAATTAATATGGTAGATGATTTTAAATTCAAGGATATTATTGCAGAGGACACAAGTTCTATGTCTTTACAGGAGCTGTGCGACGAGTATGTTGTACAGGATATACCGCCGCTTATCTGGGTAACAGACGGTATGGTAGACCCTTTGGACGGCGACAGGTGGAAGCTTGTCGGAGAGCGTGGAGTAATTACAGACGAAACATTTGTCTGGCCGCTGCACGAGCATTGTCTTGTTCTTGTGGGTTATGACAAGAATAATTACTACCTATGTGACCCCCTCGATTACAGAGAGGTTGTAAAGTACGACAAGAAGCTTGTTGAAAAGAGGTACAATCAGCTTGGACAAATGAGCCTTATCATTCGCAAGTCTTAAATTGTTTTCAGAA
>CACWKD010000050.1:13595-37962 GCA_902761345.1 uncultured Ruminococcus sp.
GCTGCCAACTTCCACCTTTGAACTCAATAAGATACAAAAAAACAAGCGTTGTTGAAAATTCTCACGCTTGTTTTTTTTATGTCTGTTAGTCCGGTGTGTTTTTAAGCCCCTTTTAGAAAACCGGCTCTATCTGAGTGTTCTTTAAAGCCATTTCAACGGACTGCGGTATCAAAGAAAAATCCGCTGCGAGCGAGTTTGGTTTTTTTATGTGGTCGTCCTGTTTCATAGGCACAAAATAAATGTGTTTCCTGTTGAGCATATAGCCTATGTTCTTTGCCGCAGCGCCTAAAGCGTCGTTTGTTGAAAGCGCGATAAGGACGGGACGCAGTATTCTCAGGTGGGATTTTGCAGCCATAGTGACTGCCGTATCCGTTATACCGCCCGTAAGCTTAGCAAGGGTGTTGCCCGTACAGGGGGATATAAGAATAAGGTCGCACATTTTTTTAGGACCGATAGGCTCGGCGTCCTTTATGGTTCTGATAACCTTTTTACCCGAAATCTCCTCAACCTTCTTTATGAAATCCTCGCTTTTTCCGAAACGTGTATCAACGCTGCTTGCATTCTCCGACATTATCGGAAGTATATCGTAACCCATATTTTTGAGGGTTTCCATTTGCTTGATAGCTTTATCAAAAGTACAGTAAGAACCGCATAAAGCATAACCGATAGTCACATTCTCCAATGCTATTCCTCCCTAACCATATTGTAGATAGTGTTTTTGATTATCTCACCTGCCGTAACAGGCGCTACCTTTCCGGGAAGTGACAATGCGTGTATCGCTTTAATGCCCAATCTGCCTGCCTCTTCAAAGTCAACACCTCCGGGCGCTGAGGCAAGGTCTATTACAAGCGCGTTTTTTGCGGTTTTTGAGAGTGTTGCTCTGTCGAATACCATAGACGGTATAGTGTTGAATATAATATCGTACCCTCCGCTTTTTGCAATATCTTCTGTTGCAATAGCGTTGCAGCCGTTTAAGCGTATCCAAGTAAGGTCGTTGAGTTTTCTTGCGCTTACGGTAACGTGCGCTCCCATACTAAACAGCAGTTTTGACAGTACCTTTCCGATCCTTCCGTAGCCTGCAACAAGGCAGGACGAACCGTTTATTGTTTTCGGAGAGTTTTTCATAGCTATCTCCAAAGCGCCCTCCGCAGTAGGTACGGCGTTCAGTACGGCTAACTCCTCACGGTCGAGATAATCCATAATTACAGCTCGTGAGTAGTCGCCTGTTCGTCTGAGAAGTCTGCTGTTCGTGCAGAAAACAGGCTTACTCGATATGATCTTACAAAAAGAAGTATCAAGAGGTATCCTCACATCGCTGAGCGGAGTAAAGAGAGTTTCTCCGTCTTTTGAAAGAGGCATAGGAAGTATAACGCAGTCCGATCTATCGACGGCAATTTCAAGACTGCTGTAATCCTCGTCAACCATAGTGCTTTTATCCATACCGTAAAATATTACGTTAATGCCGTCTTTTATCATAGAAAGTCCCATATATATCTGTCTTTTGTCACCGCCTATAACGCAGACCTTATTTATGTCAAACACATTGTTACCTCCAAAAAAATAATCAATATAACCGAGAAACATATTCTTCGGCTATATTGATATATTATGAGGAAATAAATAAATTGTGACTTTTTAACAGCACGGTTCGATCGTGATTTTATCGTCACGCTTTAGAAACTGCTCGCTGTATACTTGGTAAATGTCCTTATAATCGGGAACAAGCGTTTTTATAAGGGGGTCTTCAAACGACACTATACAGTAATCAGACCACGTTGCAGGGTTGTAGTATGAAAACATAAGGTGATTTTTTACGTTCTCGATTTTAACTTTTGTTTCGCCGTTATCAACAGTTTTTCGGATAGTCATTGTAGCAAGAATGCTTGTAACCTTTTTGTAGTACATATCCTGAGTTTGAGCACAGAGAAGATTGCCCAAAGAATAATAGACAAGCGTATCGCCTATATATTCGGCAGGCTGTATAGCGTGGGGGTGAGTTCCTATAACGAGGTCAACTCCGTTATCTGCAAGGAATTTTGCCATATCACGCTGGTATTCCGACTCATCGTCCGCATACTCAACACCGCCGTGCATACAAACTATCAGAAAATCAACTTTATCTCTTACAGCCTCAATATCCTTTTTGACTTGCTTTTTGTAGGCTTGATATTCCTTGTCGGTTTCGGGGTCATTGATGTCAAAATCAGTCGGCCATACGTTTACAAGGTATTCTTTACCCTCGGGGAGAGGTATTCCGTTTGTTGCGTAAGTATAGTCAAGCATACTGTATGTTATACCGTTGCATTCGAGTATATGAACCTCGTCACGCTCCTGTTGGCTTGTAAAAGTACCTGTCATAAAAGCTTTATCGTTGTTCTTTTTCCAGTATTTGCACTCGGCTAAAACACCGTCCTCACCGCCGTCAAGGGAGTGGTTTGTTGCTGTGGAAACAAGATTGTAACCAACGTCAAGCATAGCATCGCCTGCTTCGGTAGGGGAAACAAACAGAGGGTAGCTTGACAGAGGGAGTTCATCGCCTGCAAGTACAGTTTCCTGATTGTAATAATTAACGTCACAGTCTTTTGTAAACTTTCTGAGATTTCGCACGATAGGTTTAAAATCGTGCCCCTCGCCGTTTGCAAGCATATTAGTATAGCCGTAAATGGAGTCGTAAATAATATAATCGCCTGCAATTGACATTTCAAATACACCGTCTTTCGGTTCTTCTGCGGGTACGGTAGTTTCGGGTGTGCTTTCGTCCTCAATAATAAATAAAACCTCGCCGTTATCAAGAGTTTCAATCGGAACAGTATCGTCGGGCACGCTTTCGGTACAGGCACACATTCCCGAAGTTAGTGCGATAATACATAGCAGAAGTGCGCTTTTAGTCAAGATATTATGTATTTTACCCATTGTTTTTCTCCTTTGTAACTATTCTTATATTATACATTGTATCATTTGAGAAAACTCGGGTCAATTACACAGAGGTTACAGTTTTTTGCAAGTTTGGAGCGGAATTAATGAATAATGAATAGTGAATAGTATCGGAAAACCTTCGGTTTTGGATTTATAGGGAGTTAGGAATGAGTTGTTAGTTCAAAGTTGTTGGCTCAAAGAACCATTTGTCTGCCAACTACAATCCAACATCTGCAAAAAAGCAAAACAAAAAGCGACAGAAATTGATCTGCCGCCTGTAAGTTTAATTAAGGAGCTTCGTAGGTCATATAGCCGTCAAGAGCGTCTGTTACAAGTTCCTCGTATATATATGTTGCGAAGTCTATTCTTTCTTTCTGCCAGTCGATAATATCAAGAGTAGCCATTCCGTAATGCCATTCGGGGTAATAGTTGCCGTCCGAGGGAAGTCTGTACTCAACCATATCATACTGTAAATAGGTAAGTGAATTTGCAACAAGAGTTGTTATTTCCGACTTCTTCAGATTAGTTGTTATAAGCGGACCTATCTTGTCAACAATGCTTATTATCTGAGGTAAAGTTGCGGATCTCATATCACTTGCAAGTGTTCTCAGAAGTTTACGCTGTCTGTCCGTTCTGTCAAAGTCACTGCCCGAAAAACCTTCCGTTTCGTCGCCTCTGTTTCGTGCGTACCACAGAGCCTGTCTGCCGTTTAAGTGTACTTTACCTGCGGGCTGCTGTATCTCGTTTCTTGTATCAGCCTGATTGTTTTTCCAAGTCTGCCAGTTGATGTAGTCGATTTCCTCATCGGATAATTCTATATCGATACCGCCCAGTATATCAATAATACTTTGGAAACTCTTGAAATCAACTATCGCATATCTGTCTATATTTATACCAAAATTCTGCTCAATTGTAGTAATGGAAAGCTTTGCTCCGCCGTATGAATATGCATGATTGAGCTTGCTGTAACCGTATTCGGGAATGTATACCCACATATCACGCATAAATGAAGTAAGCTTTAGTTTTTGGTGTCTGTTATCGATCGACAGCATTATCATAGAGTCGCTTCTCGATACGCCGTCACTGCTTTTATCCTCACCGAAAAGCAGAACATTGAGTACCATAGGGTCGTTTAAGAGAGAACCCTCTTCCATACTCATATTGATAGTACCGTCATTGAAATCGGGGTCGTAATCAACATTAAATTTTTTCTCTGCGGGATCGTAGTTACCCGCACCCTCAAATCCGCCGTTCTCGCTGTAATTCATAGAGTCGAGAGTATGGTAATAATAAATACAGCCTGTACCTGCAACAACCATAACTACCGACAGAATAATCAGAAAAACATTGCGGATAATAAGCTTTGTTCGCTTTTTGTTCTTAGGCTTTTTCTCTTCAGTATCCTCGTCTTTGATATTTCGTGACGGTGTGGAGTAATCTCCCAACTGTGTAAAGCCGTCATTGAAATCATTCTCATTATGCTTTTGAACCATAGCAATGTTCCTTTCGTCCATAGAAAAGATGTATGTATTCTCACAATTCAACATTATAATACAGTTTTGTAATCTTATAATTGCCTAAAAGAATTAAAAATGTTGAATTAAAGGCAATGAAAATGTAACTATTTGGTAATTAGCGACAACTTTTAGATATTACAGCAGGTCTGCAAGCTTTTGTTCGTCCAAAGTGAGTGCGTATGACGGGGCAAACTCCTCCATAAAAATATTAGCCTCGGGCAGATCGAGCGCTTTGATTGCGGCGGCGGCTGAGCTCCTTGCTTTGTTAAACTCATCGTTACCCATACGTATCTCGTCAATGCACTTTATATAAGCACAGATCTTATCGGCAGCCTTTACAAGACGGGTTTCATACTCGTTGTTGCCCTGTTCGTTTAAGAGAGGTTCATAGACGTCTTTCATATCGTCGGGCAGGAGTTTTACAAGCTCTTTAGCGGCGGTACGCTCAATTTCTTTATATGTACGTCGTATTTCCTCGTTAAAATATTTGACAGGCGTTGGCATATCGCCTGTAATGATCTCTGTGCAGTCGTGGAACATTCCCATAACGGCGATATGGTCTGCGTCAAGGTTTTTATTAAGTCTTTTGTTGCCGATAGTTGCGAGGCAGTGGGCGATCATACCGACTTCAAGACTGTGTTCGCTGAGGTTTTCGCTGCGTTTATTGTTCATAAGTCCCCAGCGTGTAATGTACTTCATTCTGAAAATCATAGAAAAGAAACTGCTCATAATAACCTCCCGTAAAAAATATTTTTCTTATATTATACACCATTTAGTGTGACATAAACAGTACATTACTTAAAAAATACATATTTGTAATAAATTTGTAACATTTTACTGCTAATATAATGAGTTAATATACAAAATATTCGAGAATAAAGTTATTGTTATTATTGTCTAAAATTAAATTTAATATTTGTACTAATTGTAGAAAATCAATTTTTTTAAAGTAAAAAACTTAAATTATATTGACATAAAGGGAGTTTAGAATTATAATTACATTGGTAAATGTTATACATAATATTTATGTTTAACGAGTTTGATATTATGGAACGTGTCTATTAAATGTGACGATGAAAAAGGGACAGTTTCACTGATAAGGAGGATTTTTATTTATGGATAAGACATATGAGAGCTTTTACGAGCAGGGTATGGGCAAAGCAGCTAACGAGGGTTTTGAGCCTGATATAGCTAAGGTATATGCTGATAATTACGCTAAGGAGCTTATAAAGGCTTACGAGGCACTCGCAAAGAAAGAGCTCCAGAACGGAAAGACAGATACAGCAGAGATCGCTGCGTACTACGGTCTTACACAGCAGAGAGTTGACGAGATAAAGAATTCTCTGTAATAAAAATAAATAAAAGCTAATTTTGAGAGAGTTGCATATTCGTATGCAACTTTTTTCTTTTTTACGTTGGTTTACAGGAGGTGATCAAATGACGCAGCGAACGGCAAGAGAGGTTGTGGAGCAGGCGATAAGCGACTTTGACGATATTCGTGACGCCATAAGGGGACACAGGGTAGCGGTAGAGCACCCAACAAAAACATCGCTGTATGCAGAGCTTATAGCAAACATACGAATAGGTTCTCTTTCGGGCACGCACTGCCACATAGATACGTTTCCTCTTTTAAATACTGTAAGAGGAAATAAAGTTACTGTATACGACGGAACAAATTCAGTGCTTGGACTTGTAAAAGGAACAGCGGAGGCTGTGACAGATATATAAACGGAGGTATAAAATGGATAATAATAAAATAATAAGAAGATACGGCATTTTAAAGACAAATATTTATGATAGTTTTTCGGAGGATATGTGCGAACTGTTCGGAGAGTTTGAGGGAACAGTTTGCAGGAGTATAGAGCCTGAAACACAGCAGGAAGAACCATACACTTTGATTACATTTGGCACAGACGGAAGAATGTATCTTAAAATAGAAAAAAGTTCACAGTACGGTGTAAGGTTATCCATTCATTTGGGTGACGGTACTGTTTCGGGACGTGATTTATTCTATTTAGACAGTGCAGGTACTTCATCAGGTACTCTTGGTGCATACAGCTTTGCAAGATCGCCTTACGGAGCGGTAATATCAGTTATAAGTTACGGTGATTCTGCTGTCGATACAATCTCGGACGCAAATCTAAGACTGTTCTTCTCGAAGTTTACAGATGAGGAGGGCGGGGAGCATTATGGTTTTGTCTACTGTAATCAGGCAGGTGATGACGCAGCAACCAGTATGTCCGTTATTATGGCAACGACAATGCACCCCTATATTGAAACGATAACAGGCTCTAAACTGTTTTTGGGAACTCTTGCAAATCATAATGTATTATGTAACGCTTTTTCATACACTCAGCCGTTAGTATCGTCAAGACTTTACAAGAAACTTCAGACAGAGGGCAGTGTTTTCGGCAAGGTAAAGATAGGCGGCAAAACGCTGATCGCAGGCGGCTATTATGCGTTGGAGTGTGTTCAGGAGTAGGGCGGTCGAGCGACCGCAGGCAAATTCCGTCTAAGTTTATTGTTAAGGATAGTCATCGCCGCGCAATAAATTTATACTATTTCCCGACAAATAAGAGGGCGGTTGAGCGACCGCGGGCAAATTCCGTCTAACTTTATTGTTAACGATAGTTTTCGCCGCGCAATAAAATTATACTATTTCCCGACAAATAAAAAGGGAGAGTGTGGAGCTTTTGAAAGTGTGGAGTGTGGAGAGTGGAGTGTGGAGTTGAGTGAGGAATTAGGAGTTAGGAATGGAGTTGTTAGTTAAAAGTTCATAGTTGTTAGTTCAAAGTTTATAGTTCATAGTTCAAAGAAACACTTGTATAATAACTAACATCATATAAATCCAAAACCGAAGGTTTTCCGATATTATTCATTATTCAATCTTCATTATTCACTATTCATTAATTCCGCCGCCCCTGTAATAATCCTCCTCTCATTTGCATATATATTAATGAACATAAAAAAACGGTGATGTTTATGAAAAGGATTGTACATCTGCTTAAAATCTTTAGTTCATTAATAATAGCCTGTGTACTTATCGCATTTTCACGGGTGTATGCATTTGGCGAGGAGGATTATTCTTATATAAGCGATACGGACAAGCTGATTGAGAACCTTTACAGCGAATCGGGTGCGGACGAGTTGATTTTTGCTCTGCCCGACAGTGCGAGGGGGTTTCTCGACAGGCTCTACATAAGCGACTTTAAACCCGACAGCGCCGATAATCTCAGTGCGGAGAATGTAATTTCTGCAATAGGTTACGTTTTTCGTGAGAGTATCTTTGAGCCGGTGAAAATACTTGTCTGTATTATCGGAATAATAATACTTACCGCACTGTTTGATACGCTCAAATCCTCCGATATGAGTGCAGGACTTGAACAGACGTTAAGCTTTGTATCGGTGTTGTGTATGTCGGCGGTGTTGTCGCCTGCCGTACTCTCGCTTATCGGAAATCTTACCGATACGATAAAAGCCTGTTCCGACTTTATGATGATCTACGTTCCCGTAATATCTCTGCTCATAATATCAAGCGGAAAACCTGTAAGCGGCTCGATGTTTTACAGTACGATGATATATATGTGCAGTATGGTGTTAAGGGTAGTGTCGGAAATAATCGTGCCGTTTCTAAGGTGCATATCGTCTGTTGCCGTAATAACAAATATTACAGATAAAGTATCCTTGTCGGGTGTAAACGATATGCTCAGAAAAGCTGTGCGAATACTGCTTACTTTCTGTATGTCGGTGTTTACGGCGTTTCTGACAATGAGGTCTGTGATAAGCGTTTCGCAGGACAGCCTGTCTAACCGTGCGATAAAATTTGCAATAAGCAACTTTGTACCTCTTGTCGGGGGTGCTTTGAGTGACGCTTATCAAACGGTAGTAAGCTGTACGGCTGTACTTCGTTCGGGGGTTGGCGTAATAGCGATTGCGGCGATATTTGCGGTATTTCTGCCTGCTGTGGCAAAATGCCTTGTATGGCAGTTTACTTTGATGATAGGTACGGCGGTGTGCGACGTATTTTCAAACGGCAGGCTGTCATCAATGCTTAGTTCTTTCTCATCGGTAATTTCTGTGATATGTTCTATACTACTTTCTATGATGGTAATGTATATTATCAGTACGGCTATAATATTAATAGTGGGTGGGTAAATGGAAAACATAGAGCTATGGACGGCGGGATTATGTATTTGCGCGGCGGCGATAGGCATAGCCGAAAAGCTTTTGCCCGAGGGTAATGTAAGGAGCGCTGTATATTTTGTAATGGGTTTAATAGTTATCAGCAGTTTTCTTGTTCCTATCGGTAATATTTCTGATATAGAAATTACCGTACCCGAACAGACCGTAAATACCGACTGGCTGAACCGTACGACACAGGAGATGTTTAGTTACCGAATGAAAGAGATAATAAAGAAGTACCTCTCAGATAAAGATATAAACCCAAAAAACATAGATATATATACGGATATTGACAGCGAGGGGAGCATATATATAGACAAGGTGAGGATAACGCTTTCCGAAAAATATATAGACAGAATAGACGAGATATGTACAGACGTATACAAAGATCTGGGGCTTGACGCTGATGTAAATATAAGGTGAGGAGCAGAAGATGAGCAGGGAATTTATAAAAAAAGCGTATGCCTTTCTGGCGGACAAAAAGCGGACAATAATTATAGTAATAGGTCTTGCGGGAATTGTTCTGATATTTGTATCGGGTTTTCTGGGTGAAAAGAGCGAAAGCGAACCGCAGCCCGATGAAGCAGTACCGATAACGGCGGAGGATTACCGCAAACAGCTTGAAAACGAGCTTGCGTCGATAATCTCACGAATAGACGGAGCAGGGGAAGTGAGTATACTTATTACTATGGAGTCGACGACAGAGGATGTTTATGCAGTGGAGAGAAAGACAGAGGAGAAAAACAGTCATTCACAGTCTGAGGGAAACATTGACAGTGACGGAGAATATAAAGAGGAAAACAAGTATGTAACGGTAAAGCGAAAAGACGGCAGTGAAGATACGGTTCTGCAAAAGCAGATAATGCCAAAAATCAGGGGAGTGCTTGTTGTATGCGACGGAGGAGGAAACAGTGTTGTTAAGGAGAAGATAACTCAGGCGGTATCGGGAGTGCTGAATATTTCGGGAGGTAAGGTTTTTGTGACGGATTAGAATTAGTATAAATCTGCAATAAATCATAATACATATTGGAGGAATAATATGAATTTCGGAAAAAGAGAGCTTGTATTATCTGCATTGGTAGTAGCTATGGGAACAGCGGTATATCTGAATTGGCAGTTTGATTCAAACAAGGATAAACTTGCAGCCGACAACAATGATGATTTAGGTGTAGCGCACTATGTAAACGCAGCGATAGCAACGTCTGATAATGCGTCATCAAAGGCGTCATCATCAAAAGCGAATGTATCGAGCGAGAGTGTACCGCAAGATGATTATTATTCATCTGTACCGACAAACGCAGAGGATTATTTTGCAAAGGTAAGGCTTGAAAGAAAGCAGATACAGGACGATCTGATAGAGCTTGCAAAAGAGGTAATAGAGAGTACAGACCAAAACGGCAAGGGCAGGAAAGAGGCAGTAGAACACTTAAACAAGATGTCGGATATTATACAGCAGCAGACGAATGTAGAAAATCTGATCATAGCAAAAGGATTTGACGATTGCGTAGCGTTTATACAGAATGACGAGTGCAGTATTGTTGTAACGGGGCAGGAATTAAAATCCGACACGCTGATAGCGATCAAGGATATAGTAATAGGGCAGACTGGTATATCGTTTGACAAGATAAGGGTAACGCATTTGTGATTTTTAAGAGTGGAGGTTTTTTCAAGTTTGGAGTTTGGAGTTTGGAGAGTGGAATTAATGAATAATGAATAATATCGGAAAGCCTGCGGCGGAATTAATGAATAGCGAATAATGAATAATGAATAATGAATAATATCGGAAAGCCTTTGGCTTTGGATTTATATGATGTTAATTATTAGTTGTTAGATTTAAGTCTTTAAATTTTGAACTAATAACTTTGGACTTTTAACTAACAACTAAAAACTACAAACTAAAAGGGATAAACCGCTGTTGTACGGTTTACCCCTTTTTTTAATATAAGATTGTAAGATTGCAAAAAACATATCAAGCTTTGCTGTGGTAGTTTTGATTGAGCTGTATTACTGTTCTGCTGCATATTCTTCAATTGCTTCCTGTGATTCCTCGCCCCAGATAAGACCCCGGAGCATTTCTATTGCCTCATCGCCGTCATCTTCACCCTTGAACGAATAGAGGATCTCGCCGTTCGGGTCTACTGCGTAAGATTTGATGATAAATTGATCACGATCGGGGTTTTCATAATGATCGTTGATAACGCCGTCTTTAACTCCGTCACTCTCGTCATAGGTAAGATCTAATTTCTGTGTGTTGAGCTGCTCGCCGTTTATGAAAATGGGTACAGCAATGTAAGAACCGCTTTCGTCCTCTACAAGTTCGCCGTAGGGTGAGTCTGCGATTTTGTCATACAGGTTGAGAGTAGGCTCTTCGTTTAAACCAGCTATCATATAATCGCCCATAAGTGTAATCTCCGTCAAGCCATACTGTATGGGTTACCATACTTGAGCGAGAAGCCCCGCCTCTAAGCTTTAGCGTAGGCGGCGGGAGTATGTCACTTCTGCAGCAGTTGACGGCTGCCTTATAGACGGTGGGAAGATATTTCGATGCGAGTCTGTGGTACTCCATATTGTCCAACTTGTTCACTTCCTTTGATTTATTTCTCTCTGTAAAGGCCTTTCACTATATATACGCTTTTCAATCGAGAAATATCACACATAAAATAAAATTTTTTAAAAAAGTTTTTTCTTGTCTGTTTTTTTGTTTTGTTATAGTTTTTTGTAGTTGTAATTTTTAAAAAAGCGGTTGCTCAACGCTTTCTTATCCCATTGTATATAAAAGAATAGTGTGGTATAATTATCACTATCTACAACTTAAGGATTTATTCCTGTCGACCCAAGATGTTGGTTTTATTTAACATTTATTGACGTCACCCATACCCCCAACCCCCTTTCCCTTTAATTTGTTCTTCCTGCAGCCAACTAACCGGGGGCTAAAGGGTGGCGGGCTTCGCCCGCCGCCTATCGGGGCTTACGCCCCGAACCCTGCATACATTCACTCTACTCTTAAGTTGTGGACAGTGGTATAATTATACCAAAAAAAGGAGTAAAAGCTATATGAAACTAAATTTAAAACGTAATCTTACATTATCGCTTGCCCTAACAGCGTTGATCCTTTGCTCTTGTACAGATAAAACCGTTACAGACGATACCGTAACAAGCAGCGATACAGACGAGATACTTTATCAAATTACATCTGAAAGCAGTTTGCCCGATACGGAGAACGGAGTTTACGAAGATATACTGATGTCGATGACTGTCGAGGAAAAAGTCGGACAGCTATTCTTTATTCGTCCCGAACAGCTTATTGACGACAGTTATGTAAACGATGAAAATATAATCGGTGAGGAGGACGAGGGCGTATTGTATGTGTCCGAGCGTATGCAAGAGATGTATATGCAGTATCCTGTGGGAGGGTTTGTGCTTTTTGCAAAAAACATAGATACTCCCTCGCAGCTTTTGGAATTTACCGATGACCTTATCTCAATAGGTAAGACAGATACTTTGATAGCTGTTGATGAGGAGGGCGGAATTGTTACGAGGCTTGCGCAAAATCCCGCTTTTGATTTACCGATTATAGACGCTATGGAGGATATAGGTAATACGCGCGATACGTCAAATGCTTACTATGCAGGCGATACTATCGGAGAGTATCTTGCCGATTATGGAATAATGTGGGATTTAGCGCCTGTTGCAGACCTGAACACAAATCCCGATAATATAGTTATAGGAAACCGTTCGTTCGGCTCAGACCCCGATCTTGCGTCACAAATGGTGCGTTCGTATATAGACGGACTGCATAATCACGGTGTAAAAAGTACGCTTAAACACTTCCCCGGTCACGGAGATACAACGGCGGATACACATTCGGGGTATGTATCTGTTGAGAAAACGTGGGAGGAGTTAAAGCAGGCGGAGATAGTTCCGTTTGAAGAAAATTCAGACGTTACAGACGCTGTAATGACTGCGCATATCACCTTGCCGAATGTTACAGATGACGGATTGCCTGCCTCTTTGTCGTATGAGCTTATTACGGAAAAGCTCAGGGGTGAATTGGGGTTTGACGGTGTTGTAATATGCGACTCTCTTGCTATGGGCGCGGTAACTGAGGAGTACACATCAAGCGAGGCGGCTGTACTGGCATTTGAAGCAGGGTGCGATGTGCTGTTAACTCCGCAGAATTTCTATGAAGCGTATGAGGGAGTTTTAAACGCAGTACAAAGCGGAGAGATAACGCAGGAAAGACTTGACGAGAGTGTTAGAAGAATTTTGGAGCTGAAGAATTAGGAGCTTGTTAAAGTGTGGAGCGGAATTAATGAATAGCGAATAATGAATAGTGAATAGTGAATAATATCGGAAAGCCTGCGGCGGAATTAATGAATAGCGAATAATGAATAATGAATAGTGAATAATATCGGAAAGCCTGCGGCGGAATTAATGAATAATGAATAGTGAATAATATTGGAAAGCCTTCGGCTTTGAACTTTGAACTTTGAACTATGAACTAACAACTATGAACTAACAACTTTGAACTAAACAAAAGGAGATGTAAAAAAAATGAGTTTCGAGAGTGAAGCGTTTAAACGTGCAAAACCCGATTTTGATAAGCTGTTGGAGTACGGCTTTACTCTGTCAAACGGGAAATACATTTACAGCAATATACTTCCGTCGGAGGAATTTCGTGCGGAGATTGCGTTTGACAAAAACGGTACGGTTACGGGTGTTGTCATTGACCTTGATACAGGCGATGAGTATGACGCTTTCAGAAATCCTCACAGAACAGGGGAGTTTGTGGGAAGAGTGAGGGAGGAATACGGCGGTATGCTCAGTGGGATAAGACAGTCGTGCTGTACGGAAATGCCGTTTATATTCGACCAGAGCAACAGAATAGCAAAAAGAGTATACGAGGAGTTTGGCGAAAAGCCCGATTACCCTTTTTCAACAGCGCCAAGCTACGGTGTTTTCAGAAATACTTCCAACAAAAAATGGTACGGTCTTATTATGAACGTAAGCCGTGACAAGGTTACAAATATTCCGTCCGATAAAAATGTTGCGGCGGAGATACTCAATTTAAAAACCGTACCCGAAAAAATACCCGACCTGATAAAGGTTGACGGAATTTACAAATGCTACCATATGAATAAGGACAGCTGGCTGTCTGTACTGCTTGACGAAACATTAAGCGATGATACCGTTATGGAACTGCTCAGAGAAAGCAAGCGTTTGACCGACAAGAAAGCAAACAAAGGAACAGGCTTTATTATTCCCTCAAACCCTAAGTATTACGATATAGAAACGGAGTTTGCAAAGGGTACGTCACAGGTCTGGAAACAGGGTAAAGGAATAAAAACAGGTGATACTGTTTATATATATGTAGGTTCGCCCGTTTCGGCGATAAGATACAAGTGTATCGTAACACAGACGGATATTCCCTATGATTATGAGGACGGCTCGCTTACGATAAAAAACCTTATGAAGATAGAGATTGTAAAGTACATAGACAAAGAAAAATGTCCTCTTGCAAAAATGAAGGAGTTCGGAGTAACAACTGTACGGGGCGTGAGATTTATGCCAAAGGAGTTGGAAGACTATCTGAATGAATAAATGCGGTTTGTTTTGCATAAGATGTATAAACTATATGCAAAACGGAGTGAATTAAGTGACAGAACAGACTAAAAGAAAACCAAATCTTGTAACGCTTGAAAACAGGGAGCGGCTTGCTCTTACGGGAGTAAATGACGTTGAAAGCTTTGACGAGAGGTGTGTTGTGGCATATACCGATTACGGACAGCTAACCGTACAGGGCGCGGGACTTAATATAACGAAACTGTCGGTTGAGAGCGGAGATCTGATGATAGACGGCAATATATTTTCGCTGACATATACCGACAACAGACCCTCCGAAAACATATTCAGAAAACTGTTCCGATGAGCGGAGGCGGTAAGAGTGCATTTATCTGTATATGAACAGGCGGAGATTTTCTATTATGCTTTTGTTTTTGGTTTGGGATTGGGGCTATGGTACGATTTTTTCAGACTGCTCAGAAACATAGGGTTTAATTCAAAGAGAGCTTTTATTATACAAGATATAGTGTTTATGTCGGGCTGTGCGGTAATGTGTTTTGTGTTTGCTTTACTGAATGTAAACGGTCATTTCAGGGTGTTTGTGATGATAGGGCATATATTCGGGCTGTTGTCGTACAGATTTTCTTTTGGAATGGTTACGGGGCTTTTGTTTAAGCTTATGGGAAAGGCGGCAAAGCTTTTAGTAAGGTTTGGCGGACAGGTGAGTAACGGGCTTTGTACGTTATCAAATAAAATCCTAAAAACACACAGACCCGTGTCGGTTAATGAGGAAATGTGAAAAAAATTTTGATTATTTTTAAATTATGCTTGCAAAGGGTGTATTGTTTGGTGTATAATCCATTATGTAAATATATTCTTTTTTAAAGGAAGATGTTGCGTGAAAAGACAAGAAAAGAAGAGAATGTCAAAGGGTACTTTAGCGGTAATCAGTACGGTGCTTGCGATTTTTACTCTTTATGCGGTTGTTACTCTTGTAAACCAGCAGTTAAAGATTGCTGAGAAGAAAGAGGAGCTTGCACAGATACAAGACGAGATTTTCCTGCAGGAAGTAAAGAACGACGAACTCAACGATATATATAACCTTGACGGTGAAGAAAACGACGCGTATATCGAGAGAGTTGCGAGAGAGGAATTTGACTATTCCAAGCAGGGAGAGAGAGTATTCATCAATATTGCGGGGGAATAATGCACAGCGTGCTTATTACAGATTTAGTTTTATAAAAGGGGAGCATTTTAATTTATGCAAATTGAAGTAGGAAGTATTTTAGATGGCAAAGTAACAGGCATAACAAAGTTCGGAGCATTTGTAGATCTCGGAGAGGGCAAATCAGGTATGGTACATATCTCGGAGATCTCTAATACTTATGTTGAAAATGTTTCTGATTTTCTGTCGGAGGGAGATCAGGTCAAGGTTAAGGTTATCGGCATAACCGACAACGGCAAGATCAGCTTATCTATCAAGAAATTAACGGAAAATCAGGACGGTGGCGCAAAGAAACCGTTTAACAAGGGACAAAAGGACAATCGCTCGGATAACCGCAGTGACAGAAAGCAGAACAACCGTCCTACAATGAAGAGCAGAAATTCACCCGGAGATTTCGTATGGCAGAAGAGCGAGAACCCGACTTCTTTTGAGGATATGATGTCTAAGTTCAAGCAGACAAGCGATGAAAAAATATCGTCGCTAAAGCGTGGCTCGGAAAATCCCGTAAGACGTCCCAGACGCAAGTAATTTCAGATAATATAATAATAAAGGTACAGCCTTTCAGTCGGGGCTGTACCTTTTTGTTTGGGGCTTTTTATAGTGTGGAGTTGAGTTTGGAATGAGGAGTTAGGAATAGAATTAATGAATAATATCGGAAAGCCTGCGGCTTTGGATTTATATTATGAACTTTGAACTAGCAAATCATTCCTAACTCGAAACAACTCCAAACTCCAAACTAAAAAAAGCTCCAACTAAAGTATCGGCGTTATCAAAAACCAGTTTACAGCGATAAAACAGGCGGCAATCAGATAGAAGCATATACCCTCGGCAAGAGATTTTCCTGCCTCGCTGAACTCAACAAGACTGCCTTTTCTTTTGTTTAGAAAGACGGTTTTATTACTGCCTTTTTTGGGCGGAGCGGAATATTTTGTCTTTGAACGAACTGTATGCTGTATTCCGTTATATTTGTATGAATATATGGGGTAGTAGAAGTATTGTCTGTTTTCGTTGTCACGAGATGTTTTCATAATAACGTCTTCCACAACAGCAGTAATTTTAGCAACGTCCTTATCTTTGTAGGATCTTATCGCATAGACAGCGTACACGATAAGCGACGTACCCACGATAAAGAATACAGCCGTAAGTCCCCAAGCAAAAATGTTTATAATGTTGTCGAGGATAAGTCTGCCGATAACCGCAAGGCTAAAGACGGAGTTTAATACGACAAACAATATACTTACCGAAAGCAGTATCAGGGTAGATGATTTAATATTTTTCCTCAGATCCCGCCTGCGAAAGATTATGTGCTTTTCTGTATGGTAGTAACAATCAAACTGTTGTCCGTTTGGGCAGAATGTACTTGTGCGAAGTACGGCTTTAGCGGTTTCTTTATTGTTTTGAAAAGATACTCTTGTTCTGAAATATTCGTCAATAAGAAATCCGTCTTTTCTTTTGACTATCTTTTTACTGGAAACAACCGTACACCGAACTTTCCTGCAGCCGTTAAGGAACTTGTAAATGTCGAGCAGTTCAAGGATTATCGTGATAAAACAGACGGCTTGAATAATTGTAGAAATAATCATTGCAGAGAACCTGTCTTGTAACTGATTTTGAGTTCGTCTATCGAAGGTTGAAGCTGTCTGATCTGTACACCTGCGGAAGCCAGCATTCTTTTTGAAGCGACAGTAGCGGGAGAGGTGCTGTATTTGTCGGACAGATATACAACCTCTTTAATGCCTGCCTGTATGATAGCCTTTGCGCACTCGTTGCACGGGAAAAGCGAAACATAAATACGTGAGCCTCGAAGATTTTTTCCGTTGGCATTCAGTATAGTGTTAAGCTCGGCATGAACTACATAGGGGTACTTTGTATCCTCGCCCTCACGGCTCCAAGGGTATTCGTCGTCCGAGCAGCCTATCGGAAACCCGTTGTACCCCGTGGAGAGTATAATGTTGTTGCTGTCTGCAACGCACGCGCCTACCTGAGTATTTGGGTCTTTGCTGCGTTTTGCGGCAAGCAGGGCAACACCCATAAAATATTCGTCCCAAGAAATATAGTCTTGTCGTTTCATAATCATCGTTCCTTTCGGCTTTGTAATAACAGTATAGCATATTTTTTCTGCAATAACAATGATTAATTTGAATTTTGAGGGAAACAGCTTTTTCAAGTGTGAGGTTTGGAGAGTGGAGTTTTTTCAAGTTTGGAGTTTGGAGAGTGGAGAGTGGAGTTTTTTCAAGTTTGGAGTTTGGAGAGTGGAGCGTGGAGTTTTTTTAGTTAGGAGTTGTTTGAGTTAGGAATGGTTTTAATGAATAATATCGGAAAGCCTTGCGGCTTTGAACTAATAACTTTGAACTGCAAACTACAAACTTTGAACTAAAAACTTACCCGTTTGACAACAGTGACGCAAAGGATTATAATAATTACCGTCGAATAAAAACCAAGGCGGTGTAAATATGAAGAAAACAAAAGAACTTGATCCACTCTATAAGGGTATCATACTAATAATATCATCTGCATTCTTTTTTGCGCTTATGAATATGTTTGTAAGCCTATCGGGCGATCTTCCGTCGTATCAGAAAAGCTTTTTCAGAAATCTGATAGCGTTTATTTTTGCAGGGATAGTTATTGCGAAGAATAAAACATCTCTCAAAATACCCAAAAAATCTGTATTACCGCTTGCGCTGCGGTCTGTTTTCGGTACGATCGGCATATTGTGCAATTTCTACGCTTTAGGTATACTTGACCTTGCAGACGCTTCGATACTAAATAAAATGTCGCCGTTTTTTGCGATACTGTTCAGTACGTTTATTCTGAAAGAGAAGATAAAACCTTTACAGCTGCTTATTGTAACAGGCGCGTTGTTTGGAGCGATATGCGTGATAAAGCCCTCGTTTTCAAATACTCTTACCGCTCCTGCATTTATTGCTCTTATGGGAGGAATGTGCGCAGGTTTTGCATATACTATGGTAAGGGTACTTGGCAAGCAGGGTGTAAAGGGCGCGATAATAGTGTTTGTGTTTTCGGGATTTTCGTGTCTTGTAACATCTCCTGCGCTGATTTTTGCGTACACGCCGATGTCTTTAAAGCAGTTTATATTTCTGATTTGCGCAGGACTTGCGGCGGCAGGCGGACAATTTACGATAACGGCTGCATACTGCCACGCTCCTGCAAAAGATGTGTCTGTCTATGATTATTCTCAGATAATATTTGCGGCAGGGTTAGGATTTCTGGTATTCGGACAAGTGCCCGATTTGCTAAGTATTATAGGATATATAATAATTGTAAGTATGGCTGTTTTGATGTTTGTTTACAATAAACGCAGGAGTTCGTAAAAAGAGCAACCGAACTAAAATAACTCGTTGTACTGTTAAGATAGTAATTGTTCATAGCTTGCAAAATCTACTTGCTGCAAATAAATTTTGTGTATGACAGCGAAGCTAAATGAAGTTTTTTGCCAAGCTTTTTTTCAAAAAAGCGGCGAGGGTTTGGGGCGAGCAGCCCCAATATGCTCCACTCGGCGGAGAGGGGGGGCACAATAAATGTTGACTGAACAAATAGTTTGAGGGGGGAGAACCTGACGACAGTGGTTCTCCCCCCTATCAAACAGTAGGATCATTTGTAAAATATAAGAGAAATATAATAAAAATCTTAACAGCACAACGAGTCAAACTAAAGCTATTCTGTTCAAATCCGATCTGATTCTTTAAGCGTTGCCCGCGGGTTCGTAAAGCTCTAAGTCACACTATCATAACATTGTGCATATTTTTATAATAAAATTGTCAAATAGCGGAGAAAAAATCTTTAAAATTAGATAAAAACAGATAAATTTTGCAGGATTATAAAAATTCTCTTGCAATTTAGCACGATATATATTACAATGATAGCTGTACGATTATGAAATGTGTTTATGGAGGAGCAAAACAATGAATTACTTACAGATGAGCAAAGAGGAATTGCTGTCGGAGAAGAATGTTCTGGAGGCTAAATACAGCGAATACAAGGGCGAGGGACTTTGTCTTAATATGGCAAGAGGAAAGCCCAGTGCAGAGCAGCTTGCTGTATCAAAACCTATGCTTGACGTTGTAAACTCCGATACAGAATGTACGGTTGACGGTATCGACTGTTTAAACTACGGTGTGCTTGACGGTATCCCGTCGGTCAAGAAAATGTTTGCAGATATTCTTGATGTAACCCCCGATGAAGTTTTTGTAGGCGGCAACTCAAGTCTTAATCTTATGTTTGATACTATTTCCTGCTTTATGACAACAGGAATTTCGGGCTGCGAGCCTTGGATAAAGCAGGGCGGCGTAAAGTTTCTTTGTCCCGTACCGGGTTACGACAGACATTTCGGAATTACAGAATACTACGGTATCGAGATGATAAATGTTCCTATGACATCTGAAGGCCCCGATATGGATATGGTAGAGAAGCTTGTATCGGAGGACGAGAAGATAAAGGGTATATGGTGTGTGCCGAAATACTCTAATCCCACGGGAGTAACTTTCTCGGACGAAACGGTACGCAGATTTGCAAGACTTAAACCTGCCGCTCCCGATTTCAGAATTATGTGGGATAACGCTTATGCTATACACGATGTTACAGACAACGGCGATAAGCTGTTATCTCTTATGGACGAGTGCAAAAAGAACGGTAATGAGGATCTTCCGATAATGTTTGCTTCAACTTCAAAGATAACATTCCCCGGCGCAGGCGTAGCTGTATTTGCCTGCAGCGAGAACAATATGAAAGTACTTAAAAAGAGATACAACTTCCAGACTATCGGCTTTGACAAGATAAATATGCTCAGACACGCATTGTATTTGAAGGACAGTAACGGTCTTATCGAGTATATGAAGAAACACAAGGCAATGCTTGCGCCGAAGTTTGAGTGTGTTTTAAGCTACCTTGACAGCGAGGTAAAGGACACGGGTACTGCAAAGTGGGAAACCCCGAACGGAGGTTACTTTGTAAGCGTTGACGTTATGGACGGTACGGCAAAAGAGGTAGTAAGACTGTGCAGCGAGGCAGGAGTAGTACTCACAGGCGCAGGCGCAACATACCCCTACGGCAAAGACCCCAAGGACAGCAACATCAGAATTGCCCCGTCTTTCCCGAGCGTAGAGGAGCTTGAAAAGGCAATGCAGATATTCTGTGTATGCGTAAAGCTTGCGGCAGTAAATAAGCTTATAGCGTGATTAGTTGGCAGTTGTTAGTTGTTAGTTAGCAGTTGTTAGTTATTAGTTGTTAGTTATTAGTTGTTAGTTGTTAGTTATTAGTTGTTAGTTATTAGTTGTTAGTTATTAGTCCAAAGTTTTTAGTTTAAAGATAGATTGTAAATCACTTTAACTATTAACTTTGAGCTTTGAACTTTGAGCTAACAACTCAACTCCAAACTCCACACTCTAAAAAACTCCACACTTGAAAAAAAGCTCCAAACTCAGTTGTGACAGTGCATAAATAACGCACCCGATTTTCGGTACAAATGATGAAAGAATTGAAGAAATTTGAAATTGTAACAATTATTTTACCGTAAAATATACCGTATAATATTGACTTTTTTCGAAAAAAATTTTATAATAACTCTGCACGTTTGTTTATTGTACGATAGCAGAGTTATTTTTTTCTGTAACTCTATCACAGGCTGCGGCTTGAACTATCTTGAACTATATAGATTTTGCCGTAAACAGTGATAATATAATTAACAAACACTTAAAATTATAACGGAGGTTATACGAATGAAAAGAGTTGCAAAACCCGTGTTCTTCATCGTTGCTATCCTTATTATCGCGCTTGCGGTGACTTCCGTGTTCGGCGTTACCACACAGCACGGTGATATACTTACGACCCGTATAAAGGGCGTATCGGATATCAGATGGGGAATAGACATCAAGGGCGGTGTTGAGGCTACGTTCCAGCCTGCCGACGGTGTAACTGCTACCGAGGAACAGCTTGAAGCGGCTAAGTCTGTAATCGAAACAAGAATGGTTTCAAATAATATCACAGACTATGAGCTTTACGCAGACCAGAGTGCAAACAAGATTATAGTACGTTTCCCGTGGAAAGAGGAAACAACAAACTACGACCCGTATGAGGCGATCGAGGAGATCTCCGCAACGGCTACGCTTACATTCAGACCAGGCAACAGCTATGAGAATACCTCATACGCAGACGACGGCTCTGCTGTTATGACAACTCCTACGGGAGAAACAGCCGCAACTGTACTGCTTGACGGCTCAAACGTAAAGAATGCTCAGGCAGGCGTTATTACAGATAACGGTAAAACACAGTACATAGTATCTCTCGAATTTGACGATGTCGGAGCAAAGCTCTTTGAGCAGGCTACAACGGATTACTTGAACGGTACTATCTCAATTTGGATGGACGATACGCTCATCTCCTACCCGACAGTAAGAAACGTTATCTCAGACGGTAAGGCACAGATCAGCGGCGATTTTACAGCAGAAGAGGCAACAGCCCTCGCTACAAAGATCAACGCAGGCGCGCTCCCGTTCTCCCTTGAAACTGTAAACGCAGGTTCGATAAGCCCTACTCTCGGCGCAAACTCACTTTACGCTATGGGACTTGCCGCAGTAATCGCACTTATAATAATAGCTTTCTTTATGATAATAGTATTCAGACTGCCCGGATTTGTTGCAGTTATCGCGCTTCTGGGACAGCTTTCAATTACAATAGTCGCTGTATCGGGATATTTCCCTGTATTCAACAGCTTTACAATGACGCTCCCCGGTATCGCAGGTATGATACTTTCAATCGGTATGGGTGTTGACGCAAACATCATTACAGCCGAGAGAATTAAAGAGGAACTTAGAAACGGCAAATCTGTTGACAGCGCTATAAACGCAGGTACAAAGAACAGCCTTTCTGCTATCATAGACGGTAATATGACGGTTATTATAGTAGCGGTTATTCTTATTCTTGTATTCGGTCCGTTCAATATGCTTTCGTTTATATTCGGACTTTCCACAACAGGTTCTATCTACGCATTCGGTTACACACTTCTCGTAGGTGTTATCTCTAACTTCATTATGGGTATCGCAGCAGCACGTTTAATGCTCAAATCGATCTCAGGCTTTAAGCTTATGAGAAACCCGAAGCTTTACGGAGGTGCTAAAAATGAAAAATAAGGTTATTGACTTTTACGGCAAGAGAAAAGTATTTTTCGGCATTTCCATGGGTTTGATACTTATAGGAATTATCTGCAATATTATATTCGGAGTTACGCTTGATATTCAGTTTTCGGGCGGTTCTATGATCTCCTACACCTATAACGGTACGATTGACGAAAACGAGCTTAAAAACCTTGTTCAGGAAACTACTCCGAACGATCAGGTAAGCTTTTCTATCTCGAAAAACCTTGCGGGAAACAACGACCAAGGCGAGGGATATTACTTTACAATACAGTTCCCGGGCACTGCTGCAATTGACGCAGAGGTACAGTCCGAGATCTCACAGGCGCTTGAAGCTAAGTTCCCCGACAACAACTTTGAGGTAAGCGAGTTTACATCGGTTGACGCAACAATGGGCGCAAAGTTCTTTGTAAAGTGTATTGCAGCCGTACTTCTTGCAAGCATACTTATGGTTATTTATGTAACGATAAGATTTAAGAAGATAGGCGGTATGTCGGCAGGTGTGATGGGTCTTGTGGCGCTTCTCCACGATATGATAATTGTTTACTTTGTATTTGTAGTATTCAGAATGTCTATCGACAGTAACTTTATTGCCGTAATTCTTATGATACTCGGATACTCGCTCAACGATACGATCGTTATCTACGACAGAGTAAGAGAGAACAAGGCTAAGATGGGTCCGAAAGCCGCACTTGTAGATGTATACAATTTGAGTATGATGCAGTGTATCAGAAGAACTATCTTTACATCTATCACAACGCTTGTTGCTATTTCATCGGTATATGTAGTATGCCTTGTTTACAATATAACATCAATTCAGAGTTTTGCGCTCCCGATGATGTTCGGTGTAGTATCGGGTTGTTACTCGTCAATTTGTATAGCTACTCCGCTGTGGGTACTCTGGCAGCTTAAAAAGAAAGAAAAAGTCGGAGAAGTCTGATAAGTAATAAGAAAAAGTCCCTGAGGTTATCGGGGACTTTTTTGCAAGTGTGGAGTGTTGAGAGTGGAGTGTGGAGTTGTTTGAGTTAGGAGTTTGAATTAGGAATGCAGACCGTGCAAAAAGGCATCTTTTACAAAAATAATACTATTTTTATCTGAATTAATAAAACTCCCTCAGTCAGCTACGCTGACAGCTCCCTCAGCGAGGGAGCCTTTTTTGCCGCCCTCTTTGAGGGGGGTGGCACTGAGCGAAGCGAAGCGAAGTGACGGAGGAAGTATTATTAATCTTAATATTTCATATGCTTGTTAGTTTTTGCACAGTTTGAATGAGGAGTTAGGAGTTAGGAATGGATTTAATGAAGAATGAATAATGAATAATATCGGAAAGCCTGCGGCGGAATTAATGAATAATGAATAATGAATAATGAATAATGAATAATGAATAATGAATAATATCGGAAAGCCTTCGGCTTTGGATTTATATGTTGTTAGTCCAAAGCTCAATCTATAAACTAACAACTAATAACTCAAAACTCAAAACTCAAAACAAAAAACTATTGATTAACCCGACAAAAAATGATATAATGACAGAAGTGTATAAAATTAATTGAAGGAGAAATTGAAATGGATATAAGGGAAGAATCATTACAGAAGCATTATGAATGGAAAGGCAAGATAGAGGTAGTTGCGCGCTGTGAGGTTAGCAATTCGCACGATCTTTCAACAGCATATACACCCGGTGTTGCGCAGCCTTGTCTTGAAATACAAAAGGACGTTGACAAGAGTTACGAGCTTACAAGACGTCACAATCTTGTAGCGGTTGTAACAGACGGAACAGCCGTACTCGGTTTAGGCGATATAGGTCCCGAAGCAGGTAT
>CACWKD010000051.1 GCA_902761345.1 uncultured Ruminococcus sp.
ATTGTATCATTGCATTTTTGAGATGTCAAGCAGTTCTCAGCCCTTACGGGCTGACGGCAATTCATCCCCGACCTATAGAGGTCGGAGTCTTCTTGCCGAGTTAGGATAAAAATTTATTTTTACTATTGACAACAACACAATAACGTGATATAATAACAAGGCAGTCAAAAATAAATAAACAAACACACAGGGGTATAGCTCAGTTGGTAGAGCAGCGGTCTCCAAAACCGCGTGCCGAGGGTTCGAGTCCTTCTGCCCCTGCTTTTAAAAATAAAACTCCGAAATCGTAATGGTTTCGGAGATTTTTTATTTATTGATACTTGAACACAAGAAAATCCGTTCAATCATAACGAATACACACCTCTCGTATATTTTTCAGAAACTCCTGCGGATCTATACATAGGTTCTCAAGAATAGGTATAAGGTCAATATATTCTTCTGTTTCAACCCCGTTATATACAGCCATAACAACAATATAACCGTTATCCCATTCTAATACTCTTGTGTATTTTTCAAGCTTTGGTGATGTTTTAAAACGAATGATTTTTTTATTGTACGCAAACGATGTAAACCTGCTGTCGTTAGACAAAACTGCTACATTATTCACAATATACACCTCCGCAATTCCTATATTTTTATTATACACCAAAAACACAAAAGAAATAGTCGTGAAATCATAATGGTTTCGGAGTTTTTTACCGATTGGATTTCTATCACAGAGCTGCCTTAATCATCGTAATTTAACTCGTGAATTGTGCCGCCCGTTGATTCCATTTGAGCAATTGATTTTTTTAGCCTTGCTATATTCGACGGATTATAGAATGGGTCGCTTTCGGTTGATATTTCAAAAGGAATCCTTTGCTGCCTGACAACCGTCTTTGCAAAAATACAAAATGCTGTTGTCATACTCATACCAACATTACTGCAAAATTCATCAAACTGTCTTTTCAAATCCTCGTCCATACGTATATTGATATTAGTCTGTGCCATAAAATCAACTCCTTTCTCATATTTATTGTATCAATATTTATGTTTATCTAAAACTTAATTTCAATCTGCAAAAACAGCCTGCCGTTACCCAAACAGCAGACTGCTTTTATTTTTATAATTCCTTCAAAAATTCAACTATCTTCTCAAAATGCATAGAGTGCGACGCTTTTACAAGAACTATATCGTCTTTATGAAGTATGGCGTCTATCTCCTCAACAGCCTTTTCAACCGTATCAAAATGATAACTCTCCACACCCTCAGCATTATCGCTGATATTCTTTGCAAGCGAACCTACCGTTATTACAACATCTAATCCCTTAGCTGCGGCATAACGTCCAACATCTGCGTGAAGCTCCTTCTCGTTTGCTCCGAGCTCCTTCATATCTCCGAGTACAGCTACCCTTCTGCCGCCCTTTATGCCGCAAAGTGTGTCAATAGAAGCTTTAACAGAAGTCGGATTTGCATTGTAGCAGTCATCAATTATTCTTATCAGCTCTGTTGTGATAAGGTTTGCTCGGCTGCCTACCGTCGTATAGTCTGCTATACCCTTGACTATACTCTCGTCACTCATATTAAGTGCCTTACCTACCGCAAGCGCCGCCGCTGCGTTTACTGCCATATAGCTGCCGAGTGCAGGAATTTTTACAGCAAGCTTTTTTCCGTCAAAGCAAAGATTACAGCTCACACTGTTCTCTCCGCTGTTCTCTATATCCGCTGCGTAATAATCGTTATCCGTACCAAGACCGAATGTCTTTTTATCCTCTGTTATCGTTTGGAGCTTATCATCGTCACCGTTTACAAAAATCAGTGCGTCGTCCTCTTTATACGTAAACATTTCTGTTTTAGCTTTGAGAACTCCGTCACGGTCGCCCAAATTTTCCAAATGACAAAATCCGATATTAGTAAGTACGCATATTGTCGGACGAACCATTTTACTAAGCCTTGTCATTTCTCCAAAGCCGCTTATACCCATTTCAACTACGGCAACCTCTGTATCATCGGGCATCGCAAGAAGCGTTAGCGGAACACCAAGCTCGTTGTTGAAATTACCCTGCGTCTTATGCACAACATACTCCTTGCTAAGTACAGCCGCAATCATTTCTTTTGTGCTTGTTTTTCCGACACTTCCCGTAATTCCTACAACCTCGATATTCTCAAAAAGCTTTCTGTACGCCTCTGCAATTTCCTTAATAGCCTGTGTCGATGATTTAACCAGTATATACGGTTTGTCTGTGGGCAAAAGCTGCTCGCTTAACACGCACACTGCACCCAAGTCGTAAGCTTTGTTGACGTACAAATGTCCGTCTGTTCTCTCTCCCTTTATCGCTACAAACAAAGACCCTTTTTCACAAAGTCTGCTGTCTATAACAACGCTTGTTATCTCCTGAGTTAAAAGCGATTTATCGCCCATATACTCGCCCTTACAAGCCAAAGCTATATCCATTAAAGTAAATTTTTTCATATCAGCATACCTCAGTTATTACTGTATTTTTTGAGCGACACTTCTATTATCTTATCACAAAGCTCGTCATAACCTATTCCTATAGCCGCTGCCTCCTGAGGTATAAGGCTTGCACTCGTCATACCGGGGAGTGTGTTTGCCTCTAAAGCGTATGTATTGCCGTCCTTGTCAAGAATGAAGTCTACTCTGCCGTATGCTTCAAGCTGTAATGCTTCATAAGCCTTTTCTGCCTCTTTTTGGAGCATAGCGGTTGTTTCCTCGTCAAGCTGCGCAGGGCAAACCTCCTCTGTTCTGCCCGACTGATATTTATTTACATAATCATAAAAACCGCTTTTTGGTATAATTTCGATTATCGGCAAAGCTTTTCCGTCAATAACTCCGATAGAAAACTCCCTGCCCTTTACATACTGCTCAACAAGTACCTCTGTTTCATATTCAAAAGCCTCGTCCATAGCTTTAATGAAGCTTTCTTTATCCTCAACGATTGAAACACCAACGCTGCTGCCGCCCGAACACGGCTTTACAACGCACGGGAAAAAGCTCCATTCCGAAATTTTGCCCGTTGTCTTATCCTCTTGTCTGTAACACTCGCCTTTAGGGGTGTTAACATTGTGGTTAAGGAAGATACTCTTTGTAATGCCCTTATTCATAGCGACAGCGCTTCCGAGATAACCCGTACCTGTATATTTTATGCCAAGCATATCGAATGTTGCCTGTAATCTGCCGTTTTCGCCGTCACCGCCGTGAAGTGCAAGGAAACATATATCTGCATAACGGCATATTTCCTCAACGTGTTCGCCTAAAAGTCTGTCAGACTTATCACGTCTTTGTGCTTTGATCTTCTGCAAATCGGGAACGATCTCTCTTACTCCGAGATTTTCCGTAAAGTCATAGCCCTGTTCAAACAATGCCTGTATATCACACTCGTCCTTTTCGTAACCCATAAACACATCAAGAAGTACAACCTTGTGTCCACGCCTTCTGAGAGCACCTGCAACCATTGTACCCGATGTAATAGATACATCTCTTTCTGTGCTGAGTCCGCCTGCAAGAACAACTATATTCATAAATATTTCCTCCGTTAAAAAGACAGTCCTTTGCTGTCAAAAATTTCCAAATAATATTCTACTATTTTTCGTCCAGTCTTACAATAGTAAATTCGACGTTTGTTTCAAGAATATGCTGTAAATCTTTATTGTTTTTTTCCGATTCTTCAATACCCGTACTATTTTTAAACAATGACCACTTCTCATTATGCCTTAACGATATATTAGCATTTTTCGGCAGAGTAACATTTACAGCACCCTTTTTTGACTGCAAATTAATGTTTCCCGACACCTCGCTGCACTTTAAATAAAGCGTACTGATGTCGCTCTCATAATTGAAGCTTCCCAACAAATTTTGAACATCAAGCGTTGTACTGCTCACCAATGCTTTTGAATACTGTGCGGTTATGTCACTGAGCTTTATATTTGATGATACAGCGCCTATACTAAACCCATCCTTTGAGGTAATATTTTTGAAATCAGCCTGTGTACCGCTCATATCTGCCGTAACATTTGGAGCGCTGAGATTTTCGACATTTACACTGCACTTATGCAGCGACATTTCCATATTCATAGCGCTCTCTGCATCTGTCACCGTAATATCGGAGTTTTCCCCTTTGATAAAGTATCCGCCCTTGTAATCATCGGGTATCATAATAATTATTTTTATTGTTTCCTTTGATGTAGGAACTGCACCCTCGCATTTGTTTTGTATATATAGATTACCGTCCTTTACGGCAGTACAAAGCTTTACGCTGTCACGAAATTCTTCTTTACAGCTCATAGCGATCGTAAGAAAATCTTTCTGAGTACCTGCATTCATCTCAACGGTACAGTGTTCAAATTCCGTTTCTATTGTATTAAATTCGTTTAGCTGATACATAACATAGTTATCACCTGTTAACTCAGGAAACTCGCTAATATCAATGTTCTCAAAAATTTCGTATGTATATAAAGGCTCGCCAATGTTTATACCGTTTGTAAACACCTCATACATATCGCCCGATTTTACATTATGATGACGAACAACAACCGCTCCTGCCACGGTAACTACAACAGCAATTACAAGAGTAACTGCAAAGATCCGAAATGATTTTTTCATATTCACTTCACCGACCCATCTGTATTATTAAGAACCCTGCTCATATACTTTGGAAAAGCTGTTACCATTTTCACAGTAAGCTGTACAGAGGCTACACACAGCATTATAAAAGAAAAAGTAAACAGTATGCCGCCAATTCCTATTATGATAAAGCCAAAGCTGAGCGACAAAGCAGAAAACGAATAAACGCTCACCGCAACGCTTGCAATGCAGAGTATTACAGACAATAAAACAAGCAGAGTACCTGCAAGCGCGGATAAAGACTCCAACACAATTGCACACGGTATCAGCAGTATAAATTTCAGAACACGCTTATAGGCAGGATTTTTTTCCTGAGTATCAGACGCAATACAAGTCGGTTCAAAAGGCTTGCCGTTCTTATAGCTTTCGGCAATTTCTTTCGGAGTATGCAGCATAGCGATTATTTCATCTACGCTCCGCCCGTTATCGGTCTGTTCGGAGAAAAAGCCCGTATAATCATTCATTATGACATACTTACTCTCGTCATTCACTCCGTCAAGCTCTTTCATCAACTCATACATAAACTGCGATTGTGTCATAGCAGATAATCCCTCATTTTAAGTGTATCGCCGTTAGGAATAAAGAAATCAGCATTTGTGTTCATATCGATCTCAGGCGATAAATTTGTGTGTATATAAAGCGCTGAAAGTCCTACATTCTTAGCGCCTTTTATATCAGCAACAGGGTCATTTCCTACCATAATAGTATCTTTCACATCAAGCGAATACTTGTCAAGAAGTACCCTGTAAAAATGCTCGTCGGGCTTGCAGCAGCCCTCGTCCGAGGAGATAACTATCCCGTCAAACTTATCAACAATACCGAGTATTTCAAGCTCGTCCCAAGTAAAAGATCTTTGAGCATTTGTCAAAAGATAAACATTACCGCCGTTTTTCTTCAAATCGTCAAGCAGTTCTGCAATACCGTCGTACAGCTTCAGATACTCTCTCGAAGTACGTCTGAAATACAATGCCGTATCAAGCACCATCTTGTCATTATCGCCGCATTCCACGCCCTTACTGCGATAAAGCTGCGCAAAGACCTTTTCTATCTTTATATCAATATATTTATATTCGGGGTGAGCCTTGTGTATGACTTCTTTTTCCTTATCGACAAGAAAAGAATATGCTTTTCTCAGTTCCTCGCCGCTGTATTTCGCACCGTTTTCTGTATAGTATTTTGCGGTACTCTCCCAAAGGGTATCGTTCCATTCGTCTGTATGAGTATCTGCAAGTGTGCCGTAAAGATCAAACATATAGTTTTTAAACATAAATATCCCCCTGTTATAAATCTGTAATAATTATATATTAGATAAAGATTATTGTCAACCGTTTTTGAAATGAGGAATGCAGACCGTGCAAAAAGGCATTTTTACAAAAAATAATATTATTTTTATCTTAATTAATAAAACTCCCTCAGTCAGCTACGCTGACAGCTCCCTCAGAGAGGGAGCCTTTTTGCCGCCCTCTTTGAGGGCGGTGGCACTGAGCAAAGCGAAGTGACGGAGGGAGTATTATTAATCTTAGTGTTTCATATGTTTGTTAGTTTTTGCACAGTCTTAATAAGGAATGAGGAAAAAGTTGTTAGTTTATAGTTCAAAGTAACAGTTGTCTAATAACATATAAATCCAAAGCCGCAGGCTTACCGATACTATTCATTATTCAATATTCATTCTTTATTATTCATTAATTCCACTCCTAACTCCTAACTAAAAAAACAACTCCACACTCCACTCTCCAAACTCCACACTCAGAAAAACTCCCTCTGCCAAAACGACAAAGGGTAGTTTTTATCAGTATAGATTTTCAAAAGCAATTTTGCCGTCAACCTCGTCAAACTTAACAAGCAAATATACTCCGCCGTTAATTTTAGCCATTTCACCGTATCCGTGCAGACCTACAAACGTAAATTCGTAGCCCTTATCCTTGATTTTCCAATTGCCCTCGTAGCGTTCGTAGTCGATATACAGCGACGCACTTCCCGTATTATACGCAAAGATAGAATATGTATCTGTCCTTACTGTGTTTCCGTTGTCTGCAAGATAATATGCAGCTTTCCAATATCCCGAAATGTCACCGGGTGTACCTGAACTGCCGCTGCTGTCTGTACCGGAAGATTTTTTATCATTATCACTGCTTAAAACGGGACTTTCACTGCCCTCGGGAAGCATAACAGCAACCGACACTTCACCGCCGAGATCTTCGTCAAAATCTCCGTTGCAAACCGCTATACCAACTGTACCCGAATTTGTGGAGAGATTGCTGTAATAAACATCAGATGTAAAGTCGCTCGATGCATTGAATTTAACACCAAACTTTTTTTCAAGATCGTTTACATATTTTTTTACGATTTTATCAGCTGTAAGCGGGTTTTCTATTGAGAAGAAATCACGGTCAAGCGAGTAACAGTATACGCTTGCTTCATCAAAGTTTTTAAGCTTAATTCCCTTGTTGCCGTTTTCGGACATTAGTTTTACTCCGCCGATATACTCAGGCGTACTAACATCTGCTCCGATAAAATCCCTCTCAATTATAGCCGTATCACTTGCTGTGCCGCTTATTTCCTGTATGGTGTTATCATCAGGGTTACCCTGTTTATTTTCGCAGCCCGATAAAAAGACAATTACAGCCGCAGTGAACACGCATATAACTCTGTGCAGTACAGTATATTTCAATGTTCTCACCCCATAGTTAAAACTCCTAATATAATTTTACAATCATTTGCTGTGAAAGTCAATATTATTTTGAGTATATAGAAATTTTTAGGTAAATTGACCCACAAACATTACAAGGTATCCCAAATCTTTTTGCCGTCCGTATTAAGATAGAATATTTCCAATCCTATCAAAAGTATAAAATAGATTATACACAACCCATACGACGTCACAGTAGAGAAATCCTCCAGATATGCCGCAGGAACAATAGCCAGCACAAACGGTATGGCTGTAAAGAACATCGAAACAAGAAGTGTAATAATTACGCTCAGACTTTGCTTTATAACCGTAATTTCGGTTGACCAGTCAAATCTTGGTATTCTAAGATTTATGCACACTCCCAAAAATCCCGAAAACAGACACGCAAGCACAGGTATGATCATTACAAAAAGTACGTCAACCACATTCATATTAAGCGTCAAGGCAGATGTTATAGATGTAAACAGAACACCGGGCAGTGATACGACAGGAGCAAGTACTGCTTTGCCCCAAAATATTTTCATCGCATTTATCGGAGTTGATTTAAGCAGCCACAGTGTTTTTCCCTCAAGCGAGATAGACGGTGCGGTAACGTCGTTGATCGTACAACACAAAGCAAGGCTCGAACCTACCGCAAGCGGCATAAGGCTGTTAGAAGCATCGGGGAACATCTCAGGCAGCCATGCATTCATCTCCGCCCCTCTTAACAGTATTCCAACGCCCAAAAACACCGCCATAATCGTACTCATACCAGCATTCATTACATAGGCAGGTATACTGAAAAAGTAACCTATCTCTTTTTTGATAAGTGAATATTGAATATTTGTTTTTTTCATAGACTGTCTTATGTATTTTTTCTTTTTCGGAGCAGTTTTCTTTGTAATAAGTTTCAAGAAGTTGATCGACATATATCTATATATAAGGATAGGAAGCCCCAAGCTTATTATAGTTATCGGTATTATGCCCCATACCGCTGTACCCACATCGGCTGCAATTCCATAAATATAAAGAACAGGCAAATACTCCTCTACGCTTATAGCAATAGCGTCTATATAATTTATAAGCGCTGAAATTATCGGGCCGAGATTCAGTCCCAGTACCGCAAGCACGGCAATAGTTGTAAATCCTATGATCACCGTAAATATTCCCTTATTAGGTATCTTTTTTGATATTTTTCCTATAATATATCCCATAATACAGCTTAGCGCCGTTGCGAGTGCGGGAACGATGAGAAGTGTAACTATATATGTAAACACGATACCTATATCGTTAGTAACTTCAAGCGATTTGAACCTGAACAAAATTCTGTGTGCTATTCCGACAGGCAACAGTATTATCGTACTGTAAACGAAGTTCAGCACATACAGTGACAACATTCTGCTTATAAGCACCGCCGAGGGCTTTATCGGCATACTCAGCAAAAGCTCGTTGTCCTCAGATTCAAACAAATACGACTGTGCCGCAAAGACCGTACCCACAAACGCAAATACAGTTGCCACGATGAAAGCAAGCGGATAGTACAGCCACAAACACCTACTCATTGCCATCTGGAACCCTACCACCATAGCAAGTCCGAACGAGAACACCATCATAAACAGAAACGCAATAATAACGATAGCCATTATCAGCGCCGTACCAAAGCTAAAGCCTGTTGTTTTCGCTTCACGTCCTCTCATAAAGGAAATCATTGAAACTACTCCGCCTGTTATTTTTATTTTTACCAAATCAAAAATCGTCTTAATCATTGTCCTCCTCCAAACTCAGGAAAACGTCCTCCAGTGACTCAGCGCCTCTTACCTCCTCAGTCGTACCGCTGATAATAAGCTTACCGTCACGAATAATCGCTATCTTGTCACAAAGCTTCTCTGCCACCTCAAGCACATGAGTAGAAAAGAACACCGCCGCTCCCTCTTTGCAGGCATTTCGCATTTCCTCTTTCATACGGTGCGCCGCCATGGGGTCAAGACCTACGAACGGCTCGTCAAGCAAAACAAGCTTTGGCTTATGCATAAAAGCGGAGATCAATGCAAGCTTCTGCTTCATACCGTGAGAGTAACTGCTTATCGGCTGAGCAAGATCCTCCGTAATTCCGAACATATCCGAAAGCTTATGTATCTGCTCCTCTCTGTCCTCTACACTCATGCCGTAAATATCAGCTACAAAATTAAGATACTTAATTCCCGACATAAAGCCGTACAAATCAGGGTTATCGGGCAAATAAGACAGACGTCTTTTACATTCAAGCGGATCTTCCTTTATAGATATACCGTCGACATATATTTCGCCACTGTCAAATTCCATCAGTCCGCAGCAGCATTTTATTGTAGTAGTTTTTCCTGCGCCGTTATGCCCGATAAAACCGTATATTTCACCGCTGTGTATTTCAAGGCTCAAATCATCTACGGCAATCTTGTCACCGTATTTTTTTGTTAAATTTTTAATTTCAAGCATGGTTCTCACTCACCGTTGTTCAAATTTTGTACATAATTTTTATAAAAAAGTCATTGCTTTTATTATAACATACCAAAAGAACAATGTAAATAATTATTTTTACAACACTCGGGTACAACTTCAAAAAATATCTCAAACACACGGTATTAAGCTTATAGTTTGTAGTTGGTAGTTCAAAGTTGGCGGCTTCAAACGGTTGTATACTTTTAGCTAAAAACCAACTCCTATCTCAAAACAGCATAAAACTCCACTCTCCAAACTCCACCCTATAAAAGCTCCTAACTCCTCATTCCCAACTAAAAAAAGTGTGTACATCTTTGCGACATACACACTTAAAAATAATTTACAATTCACTTGTAACCTGCTGAGGATAAACTTCCGTACTTGAAGTATCGGAAGTTGTTTCTTCGGGTTTAGATGCAGCAGGCTCTTCGCTCGATGTATCCTCGTGAGCGGACGATGTATGAGTTGAACTTGTTTCCTCCGATGAAGTATCATCATCAGATGACGGCTTAGATTCATCAGCTTTTTTCTGCGCACTCACTTCATTCTGAGCAACAAGAACAGACGTATTCTGTCTGAAATCAAACAAATACTCCTGATAAAGTTCTCCGTCAATAAACACCTCAACCGTAACTTCTCCACTTGTATTCAGTCTGGTAATATCAAAGTCATAAGAATTTTTGAACGCAAGCGTATAGAAGTTCTTCGTAAGCTCCTCTTCCCCGTCAACATACACAGCGATTTTAAAAGGTGCTTTCAATGTTGAAAGGTCAACAGTTTCGCTTATTGTAACATCATACGGTCTGCCTTGACTTATAACAAGCGAGATAGCAGTACCTTTCTCAACCTTTATCGTACTATCCGCACCCTGTGATATAACATAACCCGTGTCGTACTCTTCGCTGTAATCGTAGGTTATCTCCCCGACATTCAGCCCTGCGTCTTTGAGTATAGCGGCGGCATCGTCGTAAGTTTTTCCGACTACACCAGGTACTTGAATACTGTTTTCCGCTATATATACTGTAACCTTACTGCGTACCTTTACTTTTGTACCGTTTGCAGGTTCTGTACGAATGACAGTACCCTCTGCAAAATTATCGTCATGCTGTACAACAACCTCACCGTCAAGGTACAGTGAACTTAATGTATTAAGAGCAACACTCTCAGGCATTTTTGAAATAACAGGTATTGTAACCTCTGTATCAAGGGAATTTACAGTAAGTCTTACATTTGAATCTCTTCTAACGTGGCGAGATGTCGGCGCAGGCGACTGCTCCACAACGCTGTCAAGCGGGTCGGCAGGGTCATACACATACACAACGTCAAAATTAAATGAATATTCGCTGTTAGCAAGTATTTCGTTTATATTCTGTCCCACAAAATCGGGAACGTCCATATTGTCACGCTTGTCAAGGTAACCAACTGTAACAAGCGCACCCAGCACCAAAACAGCCACAATTATCAAAGCGACAATGGCAGGAGAAAAGCTCTTTTTAGGTTCTTCAAGTCTTTCTGTCTGCGGTCTTTGAACAGGCTTTTGGGTAGTCTGAGTATTCCTGTCTATCGTGATGACCTTAGGCTCGTAATCTTTTTTTACAGGCTCTGTCGGCACAACCTCATACGGGGTACTGCCGACATATGATTTCCACTGCTTTTTTGAAGCAGCGTTTTGTTTTACAGGTTTCTCCTGCTTTACAGGCTTTTTCTTTGCGGGATCTCGTTTAAAATCCTTTAGCGTCATAATTTGATCAAGCAGTTCCTGTGCAGTCTGAGTTCTTTCCTCGGGACGTACAGCAAGTGCTTTTTCAAGTATCTCGTCAAGTTCGGGCGGAAGTCCTTCTCTTATCTCGGATATTGGCAGTAAGGTATCTTCAAGCAATCTTGAATTTGCGTACTCGGGAGTAATTCCCGTAAGCATATAGTACATCGTTGCGGCAACAGCATAAACGTCTGTCCAGGTATCCTGTTTAAGCTTGTTATCATACTGTTCGATCGGAGCGTAACCCTGCTTTAAAATAATAGAAACACTCTTTGACATAGAGAGGGAATTTTGTCTTGCCGCGCCAAAATCAATTAAAACTATCTTTCCCTCTTTTGTACGGATAATATTCTGCGGTGAAACATCTCTGTGAATAATTCCTGCCTTATGAATTTTTATCAAGCTTCTCAGAACGGGAACTATAATATTCATAGTCTTTCCAAAACCCAACTGATGACTTGTTTCGACTATTTGAGCAACTGTATCTCCGCTAAGATACTCCATTACAATGTATGCAGTGCCGTTATCTGCGAAAACATCAAATACATTTACAACGCCCTCAACAGAACCGAGGTTTGCGAGCCTTTGAGCCTCTTCGGTAAAGCTTTTCAGTCCGTTTTCGTATCGTACCGCCCTCTCTCCGCTCAGAGGGGTAACTGTTTTCTCTCCCTTTTGTCTTGTTACACACTCATTCGGAAAAAACTCCTTAACGGCAACCTTTCGTTTAAGAGCCTTATCATATCCGATATATGTTATACCGAAGCCTCCGTCACCAAGAACCCTGCCCAAGACATATCGTTTTTTCAATACAGTACCGGCAGGCAGGCAGTTACTGTCATTTTCTACATCTACGACATCATTTCCGCAGAACGGACAGATAACGTCCAGATCCTCATCATACTCTTCCATACAATACAAACATCTCACGTTACAACCAACCTCCCTCAAACACATTTCGTCATTTTGCTTATTTGTTCTAAAAAATATTACAAAAAGGTAATTTTATTATAACACATACTCTTTAAAGTTACAATAGGAAATTTACATATAAATTGTTTTTTAATCTGAGGTATCAAAAAAATCGGGTCGAGAATTAATCCCGACCCGATGATTTTTTTTACTTAACTACTACTATCTTCAGCAACTAATTACATTGAAGAGAGACTAGCGATAGATGTGTTAGAAGCAAGGATTGTGCCGCCTGTAGGAGCTGTTGTGATAGCTGCTGTACCTGAAGATACGGAGCAAGCTGAACCTGTCCATATGATACGATAGTGTGAACCACCGATTGTTCTGTCCTCAAGGATTTTAAGGTCAAGATCCTGCTCAGCGAATACGTCTGATACTGTAGCTGACTTAGCCATCTTTGAGTTGTATGTTGTTGTGTCGATAGAAGCC
>CACWKD010000052.1 GCA_902761345.1 uncultured Ruminococcus sp.
ACCTGAAACATTGCTTAAGGTACTTAAATCGATAGAGGAAGAGGCTGTCGGCTGCTATTATGTAAAGAACCTTAATGCCGCTACTCTTGCAACTGATCAGGAACTTAGTGATAACCTTAAATTTAAAGAAGGCGACCTTCAGGTTAATATGGTAATCTATTTGTATTACTACAATGAGGCAGAGCGTGTTGAGCCTGTTGTTGAAACTGAGGCAACTGATTCAGCAAGCTGATATGACTAACGCTATAAGTATTGTGATTATTGCAGTCCTTGCGGTTTTGGCTTTTGTGCTGGGATCGCTTGGCTGCAAAATACTGAACAAAATTCCTGCGAAGTGGCTTTGCGATTATGACGAGGAACCGTCGGAAGAACTGTTGTCGGGAAATAGATTTAAAAAATCATGGGGGCTTCTAATGGGCGCCGTGTTTGCGGTGTTTATTGCAATGACGATTATAACAAACGGCGTCGGAGTAAAGCTCCCTGCAATTTTTATTTTATACTTTTTTTTGATGCTGATTTCTGCATCGGACGCAAAATACACAATAATTCCCGATGAATTTACTGTGGTTGTTCTTGTAATATCCATTGGTCTTGCAGTAATTGATTTGGTGACAGTAAAATCCTTTGTCAAAGCATGGTACGAACCGCTTATAGGCGGAGCTTGCGGAGGAACTGTTTTACTCGCACTGGATATGCTGTCGACGCTGATGTTTAAAAAGCCCGGTTTCGGTTTCGGAGATGTAAAGCTGCTTGCGGCTATGGGTATAATGCTTGGCTGGAAGTGTACTTTGGTGGTGCTTGTAACAGCGTCTTTTCTTGCAGTGGTTCATATATTGGTATTGATTTTCTCCGGAAAAACGGAGAACGGAATATATCTTCCAATGGGACCGTATTTATGTTGTGCGGCAGGCATAGTGGTAATTTTACAGCCCTATTTTGAAAAAATGTTAGGTATGTATATGAACCTACTTACAATGACGGCTTTACCATAGAACAAAAAGACCCGTGTTATGCACGGGTTAATGATAATTTTATAACATCTAACTATTTAACATTAAATTTGCAAAGGAGATAACAGATAATGAGAGGCAATCTGAAAATAGGCCAGATCCTTATAAATATGGGAGCAATTACTCCCGATCAGCTCGACCAGGCGCTTAGTATGCAGAAGCAGAACAATATGCGTCTTGGCGAAATACTTATAAAGGAAAAAATGTGCGAAGAAGAAAAAGTATGCTTTGCACTGTCAAAGCAGTTTGCTATACCTTATGTTGATCTTGATGAGATTGAACTGAAAGATGAACTTTCCAATCTTATATCTGCAGAGCTTGCTATGCAGTGTATGGTAGTTCCGCTTGAGCAAGTGGACAGAACTCTTACTATTGCGGTTGCCGATCCTCTTGATTTCAGAGCGCTCAACAGAATACAAACAACAACAAAAATGCAGCTTCAAACAGTAATAGCTGCCCCGTCGCAAATTACAAAGGCTCATCAGGCGCTTTACGCATCAAAGAAAGCGTACGATGAGGCAAGAGAGTTCATTGCAGGTCAGGCAAGCCAGGCAGGCAAGGAAGAAGAGATTGCAGCAGCAAATGCAGCAGCAGACGATCAGCCTATTATTCGTTTTGTTAATAATATGATCGAGGAAGCAGTAAGACTTAAAACATCAGATATTCATATCGAGCCAATGGAAGAAACGATGCTTATTCGTTTCCGTATAGACGGTAAGCTGCAGAAGTACATGGAAACCAGTTCACAGCTTGCTCCGTCAGTAACATCTCGTATTAAGTTTATCGGCGGTATGAACATCGCTGAAAAGAGAATACCTCAGGACGGACGTATCAATTATCGTGTAGGAAAAACAGAAGTAGATATGCGTATTTCTATTCTTCCCGTTGTTTTCGGAGAGAAAGTCTGCGCCCGTATCACGACCGCTATCGGTCTTAAAATGGATAAGTCTGCCATAGGATTTTTGCCTGAAAACCTTGCAAAATTTGACAAGCTGCTTATGCAGAACAGAGGTATTATCCTTGTAACAGGAGCTACCGGTTCCGGTAAATCAACCACACTTTATACAGGTCTTAAAGGTGTAATGAGAGAGGATATTAACATTATCACTGTTGAGAACCCTGTCGAAATGATTATTCCCGGAATAAACCAGGTTGATATTAACGCTAAGGCAGGTCTTACATTTGCAAGTGCACTTCGTTCAATTCTTCGTCAAGACCCTGATATTATCATGATCGGTGAGATTCGTGATAAGGAAACAGCCGAAATCGCTGCATCTGCCGCTGTAACAGGTCACTTGGTTCTCTCTACACTGCATACATATAATGCTGCATCATCGATCATTCGTCTTGTAGATATGGGTGTTGAGCCGTTCATGGTTTCATCAACTGTTATCGGAGTTATTGCTCAGCGACTTGTAAGACGACTTTGCGTAAACTGTAAACAGCCGTATATTGCAGGTCCAAGAGAGCTTGAACTTCTTGGTATTGACGATACAAATATCGAGCTTAAGCTTTATCGTGCGCCTGAGGGTGGTTGTGAGCGCTGTAACAGAAGCGGTCACAAGGGACGTCTTGCTGTTCATGAGATCTTGATGGTTTCTCCTGCAATTAAAAAGGCAATTCAGCAGGATAAGGCTACTGAGGATATTAACGAGATTGCCGTAGAAGAAGGTATGATCTCGATGAGAGAAAATCTGAGAATGAACGTTATCAGCGGAATAATCTCTCTCGAAACAATGATGGAGGCTGCAAGCGAAGACTTGCTCTAATATTATTAAAATCATACTAAAAAAATAACATAATTTTCGATTTATTGTTGTAAATTGGAAAGCGATGTGTTATAATCAAATATGAAATAATGTTATGCTGTAAAAAGCAAACAATTACTATACTAAATCATAACCTGATTGGGGGAAATTACAGATGGATTTTATATCAATGGTCAAAGAAGCTGTTGAGGCAGGCTGTTCCGATATTCATATGTCATCAGGCAACTGTCCTGCATACAGACTTCATGGACAGATGAGATACTGGGAAGGCGATCCTCTTACAGATGAAGACGTAACTTATATGATAAGCCAGGTTCTCAATAAGGAACGTTTTGATATATTTATGGAAACCTGCGACGTCGATGGTGCGGCAACTATTGAAGGCTGCAGCCGTTTCAGAATTAATGCTTTCAGAACAAGAAACGGTGCGTCTCTTGTAATGCGTGTAATTAATGAAACAACACCTGAACTCGATAAGCTTAATCTTCCTGCATCTATTGCAAAAATTCTTGAACTTAAAGAAGGTCTTGTACTTGTTACAGGTCCTACGGGGTCGGGTAAATCTACAACACTTGCCGCTATCGTTCATCAGATAAACAGAGAAAGAAACCTTAACATAGTTACAATCGAGGATCCTGTTGAGTATCTTCACAGACCTATTGGCTGCGTAATCAACCAGAGAGAGATTGGCCCCGACAGCCGCTCTTACCATACAGCTCTTCGTGCCGTACTTCGTGAAGACCCGGATATTATTCAGATCGGTGAGATTCGTGACTTCGAGTCTGTATCTATTGCATTGTCCGCAGCCGAGACAGGACACCTTGTTTTCTCAACACTTCATACAGAGGGTGCTGCTAAGACAGTTGACCGTCTTGTTGATATGTTCCCCGCAGCACAGCAAAGACAGGCACTCGGTCAGATTTCAACATCACTTAAATGCGTTGTATCTCAGAGACTTCTTCCGAGAAGCGATATTCCCGGACGTATCGGCGCATTTGAGATTATGTTTGTAAACAGTGCTATTTCAAACCTTATTCGTGAGAATAAGATCGCAATGATCGAGCAGGTTATTGAAACAAGTAAGGGTTCGGGTATGATTACTCGTAACAAGAGTATTGAAATGCTTCTTAGCCGTGGATATATCAGTCCTCAGACAGCCAGAGAGTATAGCTTTGACGTTAGTGAAAACGATCAGACGGGTGGCGGTCAAACTCCCGGCATGGGCATGGGCGGTCAAAGACCCCCTTATGCAGGTGCTATGAATAATAATCGAAGATGAGGTGACGTAACTTGAAATATACTTATCTTGCTATTGACGGTAAAAATAAAAAGTACAGAAGTGAAGTCGTTGCAGACAGCCGTGAAGATGTTAAAAGAATTCTTGCTGAAAGAGGTATGACGCCTCTTGAGATCAGCGAGAGTAAAGACAGTGTTAATGACGGACAGGAAAACCTCCCCTGGTATAAAAGAGATGTTAACGTAAAAGAAATTCACGAGGTAGTACTTGATAAGAAAAAGGTACTTACAACCTGCCATCAGATGGCTATCATGATGAGATCCGGTATCTCTCTTTCGATGGCAATGGAGGTTATGCTTGACACAGAAGCAGACAAGACGATGAAGCGTATTCTTACAATTGTAAGTAACGAGCTTTATAACGGTGTTCCGCTGTCACAGTCGCTCGGTTCGTTTAAAACATTCCCTGAGATCGTAATTAGCCTTGTTGCAGCCGGTGAGGCTAACGGTCGTCTTGATATGGCGTTTGAGAATGCAGCAGATATTCTTCACAGAGAGCTTACACTTTCTGCAAAAATCAAGAGTGCAATGATGTACCCGTTGTTCCTTGTAGGTCTTACAATCGCAATGATCATCGTAATGTCAATGTTCGTATTGCCATCGTTTGCTAACGTATTTACATCATTCGGTTCGGATCTTCCTGCTATTTCAAAAGCAGTTATGGGCTTCTCCGACTTTATGCTCGGCTGGTGGTGGCTGGTGCTTATCATCGTTGTTGGTATTGTAGTAGGATTTAGATCACTTATTCAGTATAACGAGTCATTTGCAATGTGGCTTGCTGAGTTCCTTCTTAAAATGCCTATTATCGGTCCTGTTATGAGAAACACATATATTGCGCGTTTCTGCAATATTATGGCTACGCTTACAGATGCAGGCGTTAGTATTTTGAAGTCACTGGAACTTTCTCGTGACGTTATTACGAATATATTTATGAAAGACTGTTTAAATCAGGTTATTGAGGACGTTAAGATCGGTACGCCGATCAATGTTTCAATGAGCCATTATGCTGTATTTGACTCCATTCTTGTATCAATGGTAAGAGTTGGTGAGGAGTCAGGTATGTTCTCTGACTCAATGCATAAAATGGCTGACCTCTATCAGGAGCAGGCAGACGAATCAACAAAGAGATTGACAGACGCTATGACACCTGCTATGACAATTATCGTTGCAGGTATGGTTGGTATAGTTGCTGTTGCTATCGTAATGCCGATGTTCGGTATGTATGGTGTTGTTGCAGACTCTGCTCACTAATACAGAAAAATTCCAAGAAACTTTTATAAAGAGAAGCCCGGCTTAATAGTCGGACTTTTCTTTTTTCTTTGTATAAATGCAAGTGATATAGGTTCTGTTTTACTGATCCTCCACATAAGATGAATAAGAAAATCTTTTTCGGGGGGATTTGCCGTGAAAAAATCTGTAATTGATGAAAGCACCCGAAAAATCCTCTTTAAGCTGGAAATTTCGGGTGCTGTATTTGTTTCTATATGTGCGATTGTTCTGCATTTTCTTTATAGCCTTAGTGGCAATGCAATATGGGCAGCCGTTTTTTCTGCCGTAAACGAAAGTGTTTGGGAGCATATAAAAATATTCACATTACCGTATGTTTTATGGGGCTTTGTAGAATTGTGTTGGGTAAGAGTACCCTTTAGAAGATTTTTGTCTGCAAAGGTTATCGGTTTATACTTTTTGCTGTTGTCTATACCGATATTTTATTATACATATACTTTTATAATAGGAAAAAATATTCCTGCGGTTGATATATCCTGCGGATTTGTTTTTACAGCAATTTCATTTGTTATTTCTTACAAACTGATAGCTTATGCACCTTTTATACAAAAATACTACAAGATTTCTGTCATATTGCTTGTGCTTTACTACCTTATGATAGGGTATTTTACTTTTTTACCGCCTAAGCTTGAGTTGTTCCGAGATCCTGTAACAGGCACGTTTGGGTTGCCTATTTGATTATTCCTTTGTACGCATATTTTTTGGCAGCCAGCAGTTCTTTAAATAAAAGAATACAACAAGCAGAGTTGACAATATCCAGCCTATCGGCCATGAATACCATATTCCTCTAACGCCGTAAATAGGCGACAGTAAATATGCAAGAATTACTCTGAGCAATAAATCGGAGAATGTTGACGCCATGAAAAATCCTACCGCTCCTGCTCCTCTCATTATGCCGTCGGTTGCAAGCTTTATCATAACCACAAGATAGAACGGTGAGATTATCAGCAGAAATTCTCTGCCGGTTTGGAGTGCAAGGTCAGTTGGGGCTTTCAGAAACAGGGATACTATTATATTGCCTGCAAGGGCAAAACAAGCGATAAACGGCAGAGAGATTACAGAACCAATTTTGAGTGACGAGCGGTAACCCTGCCTTACTCTGTCAATATTGCCGCTGCCTAAATTTTGTGCAGTGTAGTTTGAAATTGCGTTTGCCGAGGTGTTAAAAACTGTAATGGCAAATGTATTGAGTTGAATTGCCACACCGTATCCCGCTATAACAGATGAGCCGTATCCGTTGACTAATCCCTGTATCATAAGGCTGCCGACAGATACAAAGCTTTGTTGTAAGATACTTGGAACAGCAAGAATGAGTATTTTTTTTAGTGCTGAGGAGGAGATAACCGGAGGCTTACTATCGGTCTTGATTTTTTTGAGTTCTCTGATAAGTGCAATTATTGACAGTATACTTGATACACCCTGTGCTATAAAGGTTGCCCACGCTACACCTGCAACGCCCCAGCCGAAAACCGCTACAAAAATATAGTCAAGAATAATGTTGCCCACTGAGGACGCTATCAAAAAATAAAGCGGAGTTCGGGAGTTGCCTAAAGCGTTAAATACTCCTGTACAAATATTGTATAAGTATAAAAATATAAATCCATATATGTAAATATCTAAGTAAACTGCAGCGTCATTGAATATATTGTCTGGCGTGTGCAGTGCTTTAAGAATAGGAACAGCTAAAAACTTACTCACTACCGACAGCGTAACACCTGCAGTCAGTGCAAGGAAAAACGAAGTGGTAACGGCAGTTTTTACATCTGTATATTTTTTTGCGCCGTATAATCTTGAAATAACGACAGAACAGCCAATGTTAGTTCCGAGTGCAAATGCCATTATTATCATAGTGATAGGGTATGAGGCACTAACAGCGGCAAGTGCGTCTTCGCCTGCGTATTGTCCTGCAATTACTTTATCGGCAATGTTATATACCTGTTGAAAAGCAACGCTTGCGATCATTGGAAGTGCAAAGCGAATTAGTGTTCGGGTAGGATTATCTTTTGTTAGATCAGTCAAAAAAATCACTCTCCATTTCTTTTTCAAACATATATTACACCGTTTTTTGAATAATGTCAAATATAGTATAGAAAACAGAACAATTGCAAGTTATAAGTCTGTTATTTTGGTGAAAGAAAGGTATCATTATGGCAATATCTATACTTATTATAGGAATACTTTTTGTTTTGCTTGTTATGTTAGCTGTAAGAACAATAAAGAAAAACAACAAGGAGTATGACAAAGGGTGTGCAGGGTGTTCGTACAGACGAGAATGTAAAAACAGAAATAATAAATAAAATAAAAATATGTATTGATTTTTTTTGAGAAAGGGTGTATAATAACAATGTTACATAATAACAATGTTACATGATTTGTTAGTTTAAATCGTTGCGTCAGGTTTACAAAAAAAAATAATATTATTTAAGCTGCGATCGCACGAGATGTGGGGTATAGGATATGTTGACGTCAGACCAAAGAACTACTATCATTAATACTTTTCATTCGCTGACAATGCTGAATTTTTCTCCTGTGCTTGACAAAGTATCACAGTCTGAGTTTTTTGTAATGGCTGCAGTAGAAAAGTTATCGGAATACAGTAATAAAAATATCGGCAGAGTATCGAGTATTGCGGAGAGTTTGCATGTTTCATCTCCTGCAATTTCGAGAACGATCACTTCTCTTGAAAATAAAGGGTATGCAGAACGCTGTGTCGATATACAGAACAGACGAAATACAGGAGTAAGGCTTACAGACGAGGGAAGAAAAGTATATATTAAAGAATGCGAAAATGTATATCAAGTATTCAGCGAGGTTACAGACAGTATGGGAGAAGAAAAGATCACTCAATTGATAACTCTTGCGGCTGAACTGAGAATGAGCTTTGAGAATGCACTCGTTAAATCAAAAAGCAAAGCTTGATTTACAGGAAGCTAAGATGTATAATAGAATTTATAATGACGAAGGAAGTGTTTACAATGGCAGACGGAATTAGATTTATTGAAAAAATACAGGGTGATATGATACCTGAAATAAAAAAATATGCTGAGATTTGTATGGAGAATACAAACTTCGACCCTGCCCTTTACACAAAGTATAACGTCAAAAGAGGATTGCGAGATCTGGACGGTAAAGGCGTACTGACAGGTCTTACTGAAATATCCGAGATACGACAGAATAAAATAGTTGACGGCAAGACAGTTCCGTGTGACGGAAAATTGTTTTACAGAGGCTATAATGTTGAGGATATAATAGCAGGATTTCCGGCAGATTCAAATTTTGGATTTGAGGAAGTAACGTATCTTCTGCTTTTCGGAAATCTCCCTACAAAGGAGCAGTTGGAGGAATTTAAGGGAATACTCTCTGTATACAGAGCTTTGCCCGATACGTTTGTAAGAGATGTTATCATGAAAGCCCCTAACTCAGATATGATGAATGCGCTTGCAAAAAGTGTGTTGACGCTTCATTCTTACGATAATCTTGCAAATGATATTTCTATTGAGAATGTTCTTCGCCAGTCGCTGCAGTTAATAGCAGAATTTCCGATGATTTCTGTTTATGCTTATCATGCATATAATTACGTTAATAATCATAATTTGTTTATTTATCACCCCGACCCGGAGAAGTCAACTGCCGAGAATATTCTGCTTATGCTGCGTCCCGATAAGAAATATACCGAGCTTGAAGCAAAGGTGCTTGATATTGCACTTGTTCTTCATGCTGAACACGGCGGCGGTAATAACTCTACATTTACTACTCACGTTGTTACAAGCTCCGGTACAGATACATATTCTGCTATTGCTGCGGCTTTGTGTTCGCTTAAAGGACCAAAACACGGCGGTGCAAATGTGAAGGTATGCGGAATGTTTGAAGAAATGAAACGCTCAATAAAGGATTGGCGTGACGAGGAAGAGGTTTCTGCATACTTGGAGAAGATACTCCATAAAGAGGCTTTTGATAAATCAGGACTTATTTACGGTATGGGTCATGCAGTTTACTCCATTTCCGACCCGAGAGCAAGAGTGTTCAGACAGTTTGTTGAGAAACTCGCTCAGGAAAAAGGAATGATGGAGGAGTATGCGCTGTACGAAAATGTAGAAAAGCTTGCCCCTGTTGTTATTGGCAGGGAGAGAAATATCTATAAGGGCGTTAGTGCAAATATAGATTTTTACAGCGGATTTGTGTATTCAATGCTTGATTTACCGCCTGATTTATATACACCGCTTTTTGCTATTGCAAGAATATCGGGCTGGAGTGCACACCGCATAGAGGAGCTTATCAATGCAGGAAAGATAATTCGTCCTGCATATATGAGTATTATGCCTGAGCGTCCGTACATTCCTATGGATAACAGATAATAATTTTCGCCGGCAGAAAAATATAACTGTCGGCGATTTTGCTGTAATATTGGAGGAAAAATAATGTTAGAAAAATTTTATGCAATAAAAAAGAAATATGATAAGCTTATGACAGGCAGATACGGAGTGTTTGATACGCTGAATAAGGATATGCTTATTTTGTGGGTGGTAATAGGAGTACTTAATTTGTTTATTCGCAGTTTGTTAATAAGAATAGTATCTCCGGTGTTGATCGTACTCGTAGTTTTAAGACTTTTGTCGACTAATGAAGTAAAAAGAAGTATGGAGAATAGAAAGTATTTGTCATTCAGAGAAAAATGTGTAGAGTTTTTTCAAATACAGATCAAGCGTATTAAGGAGTACAAAACTCATAGATACTATAAGTGTAAAAATTGCAGTGCATATGTAAGAGTACCCGCAAAAAAGGGTAAGCATACTTTGGACTGCCCAAAATGCGGTAAGGAATTCGATGTGAAGATATTGTAATAGCTGTTATTCCAAAATAAACAAAACGATAGGGAAATCTTTGTATAGTATTTTTATGTAAAAATTCTGTTTTTAAAGTCCCAACGGTTGTATAATAAAAGAGAAGTTTTAAGAATAAAGAATATACAGAGATGAGGTGGCAGCATGGATTTTTCACAGCAGGAACTTGAAAACAGTGCAAGGAGCTGGCATTATGATGAAGCCGCTGAGGCAGTAAGAGAGTGTGAGAGACTTGCACACGATACAGAAGATGTGAGGAGTTACGATCTTTTTACAAAGGTGCTGAGCGAATCATATTCAAAAGCGATAATTACAACTAAAGAGATATTAACGCTTTTGTATCACGGGTATCCCGAGGGTGCTATGGCACTGAGCCGTATACTGTATGAATCCATGGTGGTTATGCAGTTTTTGTACAAGAACAAGGAATGTGAAGGACTGCTTGAACGGTATATAGATGACTATGCTGTAAAAGTATCTCGTGACAGGATAAAGTATTATAACTATTTGCTTGAATACTCACAGAATGAGGAGGAACGGCAGGAGGCACAGCGATTAAAGGTAGAGGCGAGAAAAGAACATAATAAGCTAAAAGAGAAGTATCAGGAATACCTGTCATACAATAAGCAGGGAAATTATCTCCATGACTACTGGTGGGTAGGAGATGTAATAAAGAGCAGAAATTTTAGCGCAATACAAAACGAGGTTACACTGGAAAATTTAAAGATACTCTATGTACTTTCGTGTTATCGTGCACATTCGGGAGTAGTGGGCAGTAATGTGAGATTTGGAACGATTTTTGACGAAACGGAGCTATCTACAAAAGGCAGTCTGAAAGGCTTTGCAATACCTCTATGCTTCTCTCTTGTCTGCTTTGGAATACTTACCGAAACTATGTTTAATACGGTAGGAGCAGACTGTACATATATAATTGATAAGATAGAAAAGATAATTGCGCCATACGAAGATTGTCTGTACAGATAATAGAAAAATTTAAGTTTGGAGAAGAAAATTTACTGTTATAGGATAAAAAGCCGTAGTTGTTGTAAAGGTAAACAAAATAAGCGATTAATGGCACAAAAACAGCAAATTATATTATAAAATAGCTATAAAAAATTCATTTTTTCTCTTGAATTTTTGAAAATGTTTGATATAATATTAGTATAAGGATTTTTATCTGAGAGGGGCAATAGCTTATGAATAAGTATATCAGAAAATTAGGATTCAGAAGTTCTGATGAAATGGAAATGAAAGTAACTCTAAAAGCAATTAAATACTCATGGTTGTATGTTATGGCGTTTATTGCTTGTTGGAGTGTTATTTATGCTTTTCGTCATTCTGAGATCCCATTTGTACACGTTACATTAATGCTTACGGCATATATGCTTTATTTTGCTTTGCAGTGGTATTTCACGCAAAAGACTGCTCGTGAAACCGAGAAAGCTCATAAAAGCAGTAAGCGCCTTTCTGCAAAGGGAAAGGGCAATAAGTCCTATGAGTATGTGTATGAGGACGAAGATGGCAATCAGTATATCTATGAAGAGGTAGAAGTAGAAGAATAATTACATTTTCAGTGCATTGAAGTGCGGCAGTGTTAGATAATACTGCCGCTTTTTTAGAGGAGTAGTGTATGAAAAATATTATGTTTAGAAAGAAAAAAGGGAATTCATCGGGTAAGATATTAGGTTGGATAGTCTTAATAGCGTGGGTGTTCTTTTTTCTGAAATACAGTATTGGTTACGTAATGTTCAGATATCAAATAAAAACGTACAGTCCTGTAATAGCGACGGTAACAGATTACCACAAAAACAAAATAGAAACAGTCGGCGAAGAGGGACAGAGAGAGGTAGACTATAATTACACGGTCAATATTCAATATACATACAACTCAATGACGTACGGCTCGTCATATACTCAGTCGTACAAGCCGACAAATGATATGATTACAATATATGTAAACCCCAATTATCCTTCGTATTATATCTTTCCCCAAAAGGGAAAAGAGCAGCTGACAGGATTGATAGTTGTATTATCGTTTCTTGTAATTGGACTAATAGCCGTTCTGATACAGAGAAGAAACGGAGCCTCTTCTTTAGCGTTCAATGGGGCAAGGTCAAATATGCAAAATGGAATTAATGTCGCTGACGGATACGCAACAGATGGTTCAAAAAAGTATATTGTGAATTTAAGGAAGGAGAAAACGGAGGATAGATATATTCCAAAATTTAGTACAGATTTTGAAAAAAGCGGAGAAACATTGTATCTTAATCAACATAAAAAAGAGCATTGAATTAAATAAAATGTAATTTGGGGGAGGAACGAGCTTCGGTTGTTCCTCCCCAATTTAATTTGTTGAAATTAAATCAAATGAGAAAATTACAGATAGTGAAAAAATTACAAATAATTTACTAAAAAGAAAAAGTGTTTTGAGTAAAGTCACAAACAGGAAAAAATTTTTCAAAAGGTGTTGACAAAAGTCAAAAAGTTTGATATTATAGATAAGCACTCTTACGGAGGGCAAACACAAAGGAACAAAAAATGCCGAT
>CACWKD010000053.1 GCA_902761345.1 uncultured Ruminococcus sp.
AATACCGCTGTCCTTTACAGCTTCATCAGCAGCATAGAGTGCGTACTGAGTAAACGGATCCATTTTTCTGAGCTGCCCTTTTTCGATAACCTTAGTAAAGTCAACGTTCTTTAATTCTCCTGCAAACTTGTATTTAACATCAGATGTGTCAAATTTTGTAATATAGTCTATACCGTTAACTCCTTTAACGGCATTCTCCCAGTATTCGGAAACACTGTTGCCGATTGGTGTGAGCGCTCCCATACCGGTTACTACAACTCTGTTCATATTTTTCCTCCTAAATAATTACATAGCAAGTCCGCCGTCAACACGGATTACCTCACCTGTAATGTATGATGCATCGTCTGAGCAGAGGAACGAGATTACGTTAGCTACGTCCTCAGGCTTGCCGCCTTTTCTCATTGGAATACTGTTCTCAAACTGTTCTCTAACCTTTTCGCTTAAAGAACTTGTCATATCTGTCATAATAAATCCCGGTGCAACTGCGTTTACAGTAACTCCTCTTGCGGCAAGCTCCTTTGCGATTGATTTTGTGATGCCGACAACTCCTGCTTTAGATGCAGAGTAATTTGCCTGTCCTGCGTTTCCTGTAAGTCCGACGATCGAAGATACATTTACAATTCTGCCTGCGCGCTTTTTCATAAAGTGTGTGTAGGTGTGTTTGATCATATTAAATGTACCTTTTAGATTTACGTTAATAACTGCGTCAAAATCAGCCTCGGTCATTTTGAGAGCAAGTTTGTCACGAACTATTCCTGCGTTATTAACAAGAATATCTATTCCGCCAAATTCCTCAATTATTTGATCTACGCAAGCTTTAGACGCCTCAAAATCAGAAACGTCGCAGTAGTAAAGACCCACCTTTACACCTAACTGTTCAATTTCCTTTTTAGCATTTTCACCTGTTTCCTGATTTCCAACATATATGATAGCGATGTTTGCACCTTGAGAAGCAAGTTTTCTTGCAACAGCAAGACCTATTCCCTGTGATGCACCTGTAACAACTGCTGTTTTATTTTCAAAGCTCATATTTATCCTCCGTTATTATAGAACAAGGGCGTCAAGTGTTTCTTTGTTTTCAACATTGAATACCTTTACATCGGGGTTTATTTTCTTGATAAGTCCCGAAAGAGTTTTTCCCACGCCTACTTCGATAAAAGTATCAACACCCTTTGCAATGAGGTTTTCAACTGTTTTCTGCCACTGTACGGGATTTATTACTTGTGACTCTATAAGAGTTTTAAAGTCTGTACCGTCCTCACCGTAAGGCTTTGCGGTAACATTACTGTAAAGCGGAATATTCGGAGTGTTGAACTCTACATTTTCAAGATACTCCGAAAGTCCTTTTGCCGCGCTGCTCATAAACGGGGAGTGGAAAGCGCCGCTTACAGCAAGCTTTACTCCCTTACCCTTGGCTTCCTTAACTGCTGCGACTAATGCGTCTGCTGTTTCTTCTGCGGTTGCAACAACTGTCTGTGCAGGGCTGTTATAGTTTACGGGATAAGTATCTTCAAACTGAGAAGCGATCTCCTCAACTTTCTCAGGCGGCAGTTTAATTACTGCAACCATAGTTCCCTTACGCTCGTTTGATGAAATATCCATAAGCTCGCCTCGTCTGCATACAAGCTTGAAAGCGTTTTCATAGCTTAGAATACCTGTAAAACCAAGCGCTGCGATCTCTCCCAAAGAAAATCCTGCCGCATAATCGGGTTTAATTCCATTTTCAACAACGGCTGCTGCGGCTGCAAGGTCTGCCGTGAACACACATGGCTGAGTATTTACTGTACGGTTGAGTGTTTCTTGATCTGCTGTAAAGCACTGCGCAGATGTTCCTTCTCTTATGCTGTCAGCCATATCGAAAACAGCCTTAGCAGCAGGGGAACTCTCGTAAAGATCCTTTCCCATACCGGGTTTCTGCGCGCCTTGACCCGAGAATACAAATGCTATTTTACCCATTTGGAAGCACCTCCTAAAAGCTTTTCAGCTTCTGTAAATATTTCCGTGATAATTTCTTCTGCTGTCTGTTCCTTATTGACCATACCCGAGATCTGTCCTGCGAGCAGACAGCCGAATTTTGCGTCACCTTCGACAGCAGCTTTTCTGAGTGCTCCGACACCGAGATTTGCAACGCTTTCGGGAGTTGCTTCGGGAGAATACTCTTCCTTAACAAAATTTCTTGTAAAGCTATTTTTGATACTGCGGCAGGTGTTTCCGCCAAATCTTCTTCCTGTTGTTACAGTGGATATGTCTGTTGCTTTCAGAACAGCGTCTTTATAATTTTGATGTACTCCGCATTCTTTAGCAACAAGAAAACGTGTACCAAGCTGTACTCCGACTGCACCAAGCATAAAAGCAGCCGCAACACCCCTGCCGTCAGCGATACCGCCTGCTGCAATAACAGGTATGTCAACAGCGTCAACTACCTGCGGAACTATCGCCATAGTTGTAAGCTCGCCGATGTGGCCGCCCGATTCTTGACCCTCTGCAACTACTGCCGCCGCACCGCATTTTTCCATTTTCTTAGCCATAGCGACCGAGGCGATAACTGGAATAACTTTAATGCCTGCCTCAAGCCACATTTCCATAAATTTTGTAGGACTGCCCGCGCCCGTTGTGACAACAGGAACCTTTTCTTCTGCGACAACCTTTGCAACTTCTTCGGCATGAGGGCTTTGAAGCATAATATTTACGCCAAAGGGTTTGTCGGTTGAATTTTTTGCTATATTTATCTGCTCACGCAGGTAATTACTGTCAGCGTTCATTGCGGAAATGATACCCAGTCCGCCGGCATTTGATACGGCAGCAGCAAGCTTACCGTCAGCTATCCAAGCCATACCGCCTTGAAATATGGGATATTTTATTCCTACAATATCGCAAATCGGAGAATTTATCATAAAGTTTACCTCGTTTTTCTCATTAATCGAACTGCCCCAAGACTATACAGCCCCGAGGCAGTGATGTAAAAATTTCGCAGATTAACCTACTTTTTTCTCAACAGCAGCAACGATGTCAGCAACTGTTTTCATAGTAGCGTCAGCCTCGAACTCAATGTCGAATTCAGACTCAATGTCCATTGCGATCTCTGTAACGTCAAGAGAGTCAATACCGAGATCCTCAAGTGTTGTGTCCTCCTTGATCTCTGAAACGTCCATGTCAATTTTCTCTGCAATCAATTCTGCGATTTTCTCGAATACCATAATTAATTACTCCTTTTAGCTTTTTTTGTTTATATAAACGGCAGGTAAACCGTACCGTTATTGACTTTTACCACTCTATAATAATTGCAGCGCTTGATAATCCGCCGCCAAAGGCTGTGAACAATATTTTGCTGCCTCTTTTAAGCATACCTTTCTTTTTCATTTCATCAAGTGCGATCGGGATACTTGCGCCCGATACGTTGCCAAATCTCTCAATATTTACATACCACTTGTCAAGATCGATGCCTGTCTTAGGCTGAGCAAAGTCGATGATACGCTTGTTAGCCTGATGAGGGATAACAACATCAATGTCATCTTTTGTAAGTCCTGTTCTGTCAAACAGCTCGCCGATGTCATGTACTATTGAATTAACGGCAAACTTAAAAGTAGCCTGTCCGTTCATAAATAAGTACGGTTTCTGTTCCTCATTTTTGTAGAAAGGCGAACAGCCGTCACGAGCAGGAATGTTGATAACATCGTTACCACCCTTTGTATGAATAACAGAATCGTAAAATCCGTCTTCTGTTGCTTCAAGTACAACAGCCGCAGCGCCGTCGCCAAATATAACGCAGGTACTTCTGTCTGTCCAGTCTATAAGCTTGCTCATTCTGTCTGCACATACAACAAGAACTTTTTTTGCTCTGCCTCTTGCAATATATCCCGAGGCGGTTTCGAGTGCAAACAAAAATCCCGCGCACGCAGCGCTTATGTCAAAAGCCATACACTCCGCACCTATTCTGTTCTGAATAAGACACGCAAGCGAGGGGCAGGCAGTGTCGCTTGAAATAGTTGCTGTGATGATAAGGTCAAGCTCCTTGGCATCTACTCCCGAGTCTTTTAAAGCTTCGGCAGCAGCATTGGCTCCCATGTCAAGTGTTGTATCTGTAACGCTGATGTGTCTTTCCTTTATTCCAACTCTCTTGGAGATCCATTCATCTGATGTTTCAACGATCTTTGACAGATCATCATTTGTAACCACATTATCGGGAACATAGCTTCCTGTTCCCAGAATTTTAAAATTCATGTATTACTCTCCTTATAACGGGTATTAAATCTGTACCCAATTTTATTCTACATTTTATTAGTACCCGATTTTGTAAAAAGGTTACACCGTTTCCAAAAAAATATGAAAAAGACGGTATTTTCCTCTGTACAAAAGTATAAACGATTTTAAAGAATAACGCAACTGATTATATATAAATAATTTTTTAATAAAAATGGTGCAAGAAATGAACAAATTGTTACGAATAATAAGTCTTATGTTTCAGACAATATTTATCGTGAAAACACAGCAGCTCAGAGAGTGTGTTAATGCATACGTTTAGCTGTCGAAATTGTTTACTGTTGACACAACGTCCTTTTTCTTCTATAATGTATAGACAGGAACATGGGATTTTTAGCAAAAGGAGGCGGTTATGAAATTGAATGAACAATATGAGATGATTTACAAAAAGTACTATAACCGTATTTTCCTTTTTCTGAATAAATTATGTTCTGATCGTGAACTTGCCGAGGATCTTACTCAGGAAACATTTTATCAGATGTTTTTGTCTGTGGATAAATTCAGAGGCGAGAGCGATATATATACATTTATAGCGGCAATCGCAAAGTATACATATTTAAAATATATTCGCAAAAACAAACATTATACAAATACAGTCAGTCTGATTGATTTGGAGGAGATGCTTTCCGATAATGAGGAATACTCTCCGCACTATATATATGAACATGAGTACGAACAAGCGAATATAAGGGCCTTGCTTGAAAAACTTCCTGAAAAATACAGGGACGTAATTATGTATAGGATATACGCAGAAATGACATTTGCACAGACTGCACGTGCAATGGGAATTACGGAGAATTCTGCAAAGGTGCTTTTTTTCAGAGCAAAGAAAAAATTACTGGAGGAATTACAAAATGGAGATTACCTGTGATATAGTTATGGATCTTGTAGATGTTTATACAAACGATATTGCAAGCGAAGATACGAAAAATGCGGTAAAAGAGCATTTAAAAACCTGCACAGACTGCCGCAGGTATTATGATGGATACAAGAAAAGTTTGGAAAGCGAGCAGAAAAAGAAAATTATTGTTACCGAAAAATCTCCCGGCTTAAACGAGGATATTATAAGCGAAAGTATGAGCGAACTTTCTAAAAGGCTCAGAACAAGAAGAACTATTCGTAATATTACAAGCGGTGTTGCGATAGCTGTGAGCCTTGCGGTTTTGATAAAGGAGTTTTTTGAGGCAGACCATGATTAATAGCATAGAGGGTCAGGATTACAGCTATTAAAGAAGAGGAGAGTTTATTATGTCAGGTACAGAAAAAATAGAGTTTGTTTTGGTTACGTTAGTTGCGGTATCGTTTTGTTTTCTTACGATCTATTGCGGAATAAAAATGAGAAAGCAGAAAAAAGCGTATGAAAGAAGAATAAAAATACTGGAAAAAGAAATTCGTTATGATGACCTTTCGGGCGTTTTATCAAGAAAGGCATTTATAGATGATGTAAGCGCGGAAATTGCGGCGAGCGGCGAGGGAACACTTCTTATTTTCGATATAAACGGATTTAAAGCTGTCAATGATACATACGGTCATTTTGCAGGCGATGAATTGATCAAACGATTTGCCTCTAAGCTTGAAAAAGCATTTGGAAAGGAAAACACAGGCAGACTTGGCGGAGATGAGTTTGTGGTTTTTGTTAAAGGCGACTGCGGCAAAGATAAGATGATCTCCTCTATAAATAAGTCGGGTGTGTCCTCTTTCTACGATAAGCAGACTAAATTGGAATTATCTTCCTGCTGCGGAGCTGTATTATGCAGAAGCAGCAGAGATAGGTTTGAGGATCTGTACAAAAAAGCAGATAAAGCTCTTTATCGTGCAAAAAAGGATTCCTCTGCAATAGCCTATTACACGGGGGAAGAAATTGATGAAAATGAATAATTGTTCATAAAAACTTTACTGTAAATTATCATATTTGACTTTTTAGCACTGTATAATGTTATTTGTATGAGTGTACGCAATTTCTGTTTGGAAATAAGACCAAAGAGAATGGTCTGTTTTTATTAGATTTTTGTATCATATAGTATTCATTAAGGAAAAGGTGTAATGTGTTCACCGAGGTGTGTACAATATGTTGAAAAAACGCAATAAGAAGATTGCTCCGCCTTACGGGGAACACGAATATCATCATGGGAGAAATCCCGAAGATAAAGGCAAGCGTCACCGTAATCGGAGAAGATTTATAAAAAGTCCGAAATTACAAAAATACCTTGAACTCCATACATCTAAAGATTCGGAAGATGATTTGGGGTCGCTGTACTCCGCTTATACTATGCTTACAAAAAAAGAGCCGTATATAATTACTGCGGCGGATTCACGCATAGGTGACAGACCCGAACAGCAGGATTCGTTTTATGTAACAAAAACAACACCGCTATCGCCGTTTAGGTTAAAAAGGACGTTTGCGGTTGTATGTGACGGAATGGGAGGCCTTGAATGCGGCGACAGGGCAAGCGAAACGGCAGTATCTATGCTGAAGCTTGCATTCGGTAAGCTACCCACAAAAAAAGTGGATATTCCGCATTTCTTTTCTCAGATGATAGATTACATAGATTGTGAAATAAACCATTGGGAGGATCTTCCCTCGGATAAAGGCGCAGGCACTACGATGGTTTCTGTGATTATTGAAAACAGACGGCTTTACTGGGCGAACGTGGGCGACAGCTCCATATATATTTTTCAAGACGATAAGCTTAAACGCATAACATCACGCCACAATTACCGCAATATTCTTGAAAAGCTTGTAGAGGAGGGGAAGCTTACTGTACAGGAGGCTGAAAATGATCCTCAAAAAGATTCGCTGATGAGTTATCTCGGCATGGGTAATGTCGAATACAGGGATATTAATTCAAAACCCTATGTTATGCGTGACGGAGATATGCTTATATTGTGTTCGGACGGGGTAACAAATGCGTTAGATGAAGAAGAAATGACTGAGATCATCAGAGAAAATATTGAAGATCCGTACCGCTGTTCAATGGAGCTTAATCGCATTGCAGCAGAGAAAAAAGGAATAGTACATGACAATTCTACTGTTGTAATAGTACAATATGTTGAATAGCAGAATTAGTTTTAGGGAGGAGAAAATATATGAAAAAGTGTCTTAATTGCCGCAAATCGTATGAGGACAATTTAACAAGATGTCCTTTTTGCGGATACAGACCTCGTACTAAAACAAAAAGAAAGAGTATTGGGGATACACAAGAATTTGATACTCCGCAGAGTGTAATTCAAAAGACACAAAATGAAAAAGCTAAAAATATAAAATCCACGGCAAGCCATACAGGAGCATTTTATTTGCAGAGCGGCGAAAAGCTTAATTCGAGATATTCTGTAATAAATGTAATGGGCTTCGGTACATTCGGTGTAGCTTATGAGTGCTTTGATACAAATACCCGCAGTAATGCTGTAGTAAAGGAGTACTTTCCCTCATATATTGCAACCAGAAGCAGACGTGGACGTGATATAGAACCTTTATCAGAACAGAACGAAGCGTCGTTTGAGATAGGTGTGGACGCTTTTCTTGACGAGAATAAAAAGCTGCTCGATAATGATGTCAGATGTGTACCGACAATGAGAGATTGCTTTAAGGAAAACAATACGTCATATGTGGTTACCGAACTTGTAGAGGGAGAGGCACTCAGCTCGGTGATAAGAAGAAAAGGCAGACTTCCGTATCAGGCGGCGGTTTCCATTATAACGGGAGTTTTGCAGGGACTTCGACAGCTCAATAAGCTTGGAATTATTCACGGAGATATTTGTCCCGATAATATTATTGTAACAAATGACAGTGAAGTATACTTGCTTGATTACAATCTTTCCGACTTCAATAAAAATGTCTATACACAAAGAGACTCGGGTAAACTGCGTGCGGGATACAGCGCTCTTGAACTTTATTATCTGAATATGGAGCAGGGACCGTGGACTGATGTATATGCGGCTGCGGCTGTAATGTATAAAATGCTCACAGGTATTACAGTTCCGTCCGCTATTAAGCGAAATACAAGTGATTCGCTTACATCACCCTCAAAGCTTGGTGTTCCTATAACAGTAGGCGCGGAAAAGGCTATGTTAAAGGCTTTGCGTGTAGATTATGAAAAACGCACGAAGAACCCCGAAGATTTTCTTAACGGACTTACGGGGGACGGCTTTGATAATGTTTCTATCGCAAAGCAGACATATTCCACACCGTCCCGTAATACACAAAAGCGTGCCGACTATAAACCTGAACGTCCATCGGGATCGGGTAAGTTTCTTAGCGGTATTTTGATTTTTCTTATTATTGCAATAATCGGAGTTGTAATTTGGCTGTTTATTTCCGGAGTGTTTATAATTCCCGGTACAACTACCGACAAGAAAGGCAGCGATACATCAAGCAGTGTTTCCGATACCGATGAAAATTTCGAATATGACGGTGATTTTTATTCGGAAGAATCATCTGATGAGGAAAGTACGGACACAGATACAGACACCGATACACAGGGCTTTTTTGATGATATTATCAGCAGAATGAGAGACAAATTTGATACCGACAGTAGTGAAGATAGCGACGATACTTCAACCGACGAGTACTACGAAGAACCGTATGAAGACCCGAATGACGAACCCTATAACAGCACAGATGAAGATTATGGTGAAGAGCCTTACGATGATACTCCATCGGAAGAGTACAGCGAACCTGAACCCGAACCCGAAGAAGAAACCGACAGTGACTTTTCGGTAAGCGGAATAATAGATAGCTTTAGATCAGAGATAGAGAATTTTATTAACTAATAACAAATATGACCTTCTTTGTAACAGAAGGAGGTTTTTTTATATCAGAAGGTTGACAAATTGTACATTTGTGGTAAAATAGTATTGTTAAATATTCCAATAAAAGATGAAATGAGGGGTTAAAATGAAGAATGTAAAGAAATCGCTGGCTCTGGCACTAACAATACTTACAGCAGTATTTATGTTTAATATTGCAGCGGCAGCCGACGGTACTATTACAGCAACAGTAAGAATTGAGGGTGACGAGAGTAATATTTTCTACGATAAGGTAGAATTTGACGCAGACGGAAAAGATGTTACCGCAGCGGATATTCTCGAAAGTATTGACAGTGTAAAAATAACAGGCGCCGATGCAGGCTTTATTACAGAGGTTGACGGTATAAAGGGCGGTAAATACGGCGGTTATGACGGTTGGTATTATCTTGTGAACGGCGAAACTCCTATGGTAGGGGTAAATGATTTTAAGATAAATGACGGTGACAGTATTGTTCTTTACTACGGCGGATTTCCTTGTCAAATTCCTTATATTGTTAAAGACAGAGTGTCTGATGAATATATTCTTACGTTTATGAGTAAGGATACAGTATATGACGAAAACTGGAATGCTGCAATTGTTGAGAATCCCGTTACAGACGCAGAGGTAACTATCGGAGATAAGAAATTTACAACCAATGATAAGGGAGAAATAAATGTTGGACAAGACGGTTATCCCGTTATCGGTATGGAGGAAACAATTCAGATAGAGAAAAAGGATCAGACAGGCGCACCTGCTGTACTTAGATTTGCTCCTGATTATAAGGAAGAATTTAGTTTTGTAGGTGAGGCGGCTTATACGGATAAAGACAAGCCGAGTGATACGGATAGTTCAGCTCAGACCGATACTGATACGGATACCGATACATCGAACAGCAGTAGTTCGAGTTTGTCGCAAGGTTCTTCTTCACAAAGTTCGTCCTCATCGAGTTCGAGTTCATCATCGCAGGCGTCTTCAGGCAGCGGCGGAAATACCGTTACAGGCGGTGCTGCAAAGACTACTACCACCACAACGGTAACACCCGCGGCAGCAGATACAGCAGCCACAGGTGATGGCAGAATATATTTGGCAGTCGGTGTACTGGTTGTTGCGATAGTAGTAGCTGTTCTTATGATAGTGTTCAAGAAGAAAGAAAACGACTGATAATAAAACTAAAATAATAATAACTCCCTTGCTGTGCAGGGGAGTTTTTTTGCAGTTTTTTTGAATAATGTTGAAAATCTTACTTGTATATGAGAGGTTTATGTGTTATACTAAAATAAGTATAGCTATTACTAATAATGAATATAGATTTTATCGAGCTTATATTCTGAGGAGCAGTATTATTATGAAAAAAGCAGACATTTTAATAATCGGCAGCGGTGTCGGCGGATTGTTCTGTGCGCTGAATTTGCCTGAGGATAAGAACATTCTGATAATTACAAAAGACATTTGCGAAAACAGTGACTCTTTTCTTGCGCAGGGCGGAATATGTATGCTGAAAGACGAAAACGATTATGAAAGCTACTATGAAGATACTATGAAAGCAGGACACTATGAGAACCGCCCCGAATCGGTAGATATAATGATACGATCCTCCAGAGAGATAATATGCGATCTGATAAATTTCGGAGTGGAATTTGAAAGAAATAAGGCTGATAATGATTTTGCTTTTACAAGAGAGGGCGCACATTCAAAGCCGAGAATTCTTTTCCATAAGGATATTACGGGAAAAGAGATAACCTCAAAGCTGTTGGAACAGGCGAGAGCAAGAAATAATATTGAGATAAGAGAATTTAATGCGATGATAGATCTTATCGTTGAGAATAACCGCTGCTACGGCGCTGTGGTTCGTGATAAGGACGGTAAGACTTATAACGCATTTGCCGACTATACAGTTATTGCAACAGGCGGTGTGGGCGGTCTTTATGTACACTCGACGAATTACAGACACCTTACAGGCGACGCATTGGGCGTATGTATGGAGCATGGAATTGAACTTGAGAATATAGACTATGTTCAGATACACCCGACAACACTCTATGCGTCTACTCGAGGCAGAAGATTTCTTATTTCCGAATCGGTGAGAGGCGAGGGCGCTGTCTTGCTTGACGCACAGGGCAACAGATTTACAGATGAGTTACAGCCCAGAGATGTTGTGACAAAGGCTATCCGTGAACAAATGCAAAAAGACGGTACAACACACGTTGCGCTTTCAATGAAGAATATCGGAAGCGAGGAGATAATCAAGCATTTTCCGAATATATACAAGCATTGTCTTGAACAGGGGTACGATGTTACAAAAGAGAGCATACCGGTAGTTCCTGCACAGCATTATTTTATGGGAGGAGTACACGTTGACTCCAACAGTAAAACAACCTGCGATAATCTTTATGCGGTAGGCGAGGCAAGCTGTAACGGTGTTCACGGAAGAAATCGACTTGCAAGCAATTCTCTTCTTGAAAGCCTTGTCTTTGCGAAGCGTGCTGCGCAGCATATTGCAGGACAGGACGTCCCCGTACCTATAAATGAAAAGATAGCAGAAAAATATGAGCAGCTATTACAAACAAAGACAGATTATTTTCTTCTGCGTGATGATTATACTGCTGTAATGAGAAATGAGATAGAAAAAGCAAGGGAGAGAAAACTCAATGAATAATTCGATAACTATGATTCTGAATGCAGATGAACTTATTCTTTCTGCGCTGAGGGAGGATATTTCCAGCGAGGACGTATCTACAAATGCGGTTATGCCGTATTATCAGGAGGGTACGGTAAATCTTATAGCAAAGCAGAGCGGTATTATATGCGGCTTATATGTGTTCAGACGTGTATTTGAGCTGCTTGACAGGAACACAAGAGTTGAGTTTTACTTTAAGGACGGCGACAGAGTAGAAAATAAAGATCTTGTTGCAACCGTAACAGGTGATATTCGTGTACTTTTATCAGGCGAGAGAACTGCGCTCAATTATCTCCAGAGAATGAGCGGTATTGCTACATATACAAGCGAGGTTGCAGAGCTTTTTAAGGGCAGTAAGACAAAGCTTGTTGATACAAGAAAAACTACTCCCAATATGAGAATTTTTGAAAAGTATGCCGTTAAGGTTGGCGGCGGTCATAATCACAGATATAACCTTTCAGACGGAGTTTTACTGAAAGATAATCACATTGGCGCAGCAGGAAGTATTTCAAAAGCCGTTGCTATGGCAAAGGAGTATTCACCTTTTGTAAGAAAGATAGAAGTAGAGGTAGAAAATCTCGATATGGTAAGAGAGGCAGTTGAAGCAGGTGCAGACATAATTATGCTTGACAATATGCCTATTGATATGATGAAAGAGGCTATTGCTATTATAGACGGCAGAGCAGAAACGGAATGTTCGGGAAATGTTACAAAAGAGAATGTAGCAGCCTTGACCGAGATAGGTGTTGATTATATTTCAAGCGGAGCATTAACACATTCGGCGCCGATACTCGATCTGTCATTAAAAAATCTCCATGCGATTTAATATTATGTAATAAAATTAAATCGTTGTGCTATTAATACACCTAATAAAGTTTTTTGTCAAACTTTTTTTCAAAAAAGTTTGCGAGGGCTTGGGGCGTAAAATTAACGTCATACAAACACTTTTGAAAAGGCGGTTTGTATGACGTTTTTTTATACTGCTTTTTCAAGCTCCTTTCTGAGCTTACCTATTATTTTCTTTTCAAGCCTTGATATATATGATTGTGATATTCCGAGCATATCGGCGACTTCTTTTTGTGTGTGTACGGTTTTTCCGCCCAAACCAAACCTCAGTTCCATTATTTCCTGTTCACGTTCACTCAGTTTTGAAACAGCCGAGAGAACAAGACTGTATTCAAGTTCTTGCTCTATGTTGGTATTGATAGCGTCTGCTTCGCTTCCGAGAATATCGCTGAGCAATAGTTCGTTTCCGTCCCAATCTACGTTGAGTGGTTCGTCAATAGAGATCTCCTGTCTTAGCTGCGAGCTTTTTCTCAGATACATAAGTATTTCGTTTTCTATGCAGCGAGAAGCGTATGTTGCAAGCTTGATGTTCTTTTCGGGACGGAATGTATTCACCGCTTTGATAAGTCCGATAGTACCAATGCTGATAAGGTCTTCCGATGACGCATTGGCTGATTCAAACTTCTTTGCAATATACACAACAAGTCTTAGATTATGTGTGATAAGCGGCTGCCTTGCGCTTTCATCTCCGTTTTGTATACGCTGCATTATTTCGTTTTCGATTTCCTTTGGCAGTGGCGGGGGAAGAGTTTGCGAGCCGTTGATGTAGTATATACTCTCGGGAGTTAGTGAAAGCTTGAGCTGTACAAGGAGCAGTCTGAGAGAGGGGATAAGTGAGTTGAAATTCATAGCAGATTTCCTTTCCTATAAAATATCGCAGGGTACTATCGCTTGACAGTCACCCTTAATATACTCATCATTACACAATGCTATATATACCGATTTGTCGCAAGGGCAGTCGTTAATAAGTATTTCATCAGCGCAAAAGCACGGAAGTATTCCGCTGCACCCTACCGCAGTAAACGGTACAAACCGTATGTTATTTATTCTTTCTCTGTATCGCAGAGTAGTTACACACTCATACTCTTCTATTTCTTTTGGTGTAATACTTGCAGCGATAGTTTTTGGCATTACTATTACAGGAGATTGAGAAAAAGGTTCTTTAAGAGAACTTCCCGTATCTATAAGAGCTTTTACACGCACTGCGTTAAACCCCTGTTTTACCGTAAGAATACATACAGTTTCTTTTGTATCAAGTCTGCCCGCAAGGGTGTATATGACCTTGAACAGAATATAGCATATTACCGAGTATAAAATAAGGCTTAACGAGGATATGTTCAGATAGATGACGCTGTTTTTTATGATGAGATTTTTCGGAGTAAAGATATACCACAAGGCTATTATAATGCCACAAAAGAAGAATGTAGCCGTTAAAAAGACAGCATATAACCGAAGAAATGCTTTTAAAGGCTTTTTTCCGTAAGCGGCAGTTACGGTTACTGTTCCTACTGCGAGTTTCAGTGCGGTATCAGTCAGAAAAGAAAGTTTAGGCAGAAGAATTGAGAGGGAGCATAATGCCCCAACCGCCGCTCCCAGTAACAGCCGTCCGATTGAAATTTTTGTATGAGTATAAAACCCCACAGCAGATAGTAACAGGTAGTTGATAATGAGATTAACGCACAAAGAGTGAGAACAAATTACAGTCCTCACTCTATGATTTATTTACTTCGTTTTAATCTGAGTTCTTTGAAAAAGCTTTTAAGCATATCACTGCATTCATTTTCCAAAACTCCACCTTTGAGATCAGGCTTATGGTTGTATGGAAGTTCAAATAGGTTTATTATACTTGCGCAAGAGCCTGCTTTTTTATCGTATGCGCCGAATACAACTCTTCTTATTCGGGAATTTATGATTGTGCCGGCGCACATAGGGCACGGTTCAAGCGTGACATACAGCTCGCATTCCCACAGCCGCCAGCCTCCGAGTATAGTGCAGGCTTTGTGGATAGCTTCAAGTTCGGCGTGTGATGTTGCATTGCGAACAGTTTCACGTCTGTTAAATGCAGTAGAGATAATAACATCATTTCTTGTAACGACTGCGCCGACAGGAACTTCGCCGATAGCTTTTGCAAGAGCAGCCTGTTCTAAAGCTTTTCGCATGAAATACTCACAGCGTTCTTTATCATCGGTAAAGCTAATCATTTTATTGTACCACAGAAACAAGAACTATTGACGAGAGTACCAGCAGTATCATGCAGGCGATAATTGTACCTGTTGATAAAAATTGCTTGTTTAGCTCGGCAAAAGAAAATCTTGTGGTTGGTTTTTTCTGCTCAAAAATATCCTTATGGTTTTTCACAAGGTAATTAATAGCAAATATACCGCCTATAATAAGAACAAACATTACTCCGCTTTCAACTAATGAGTTGATAGTATCAGGCAGAAGATCGGACGCTGCTGTCATCAGTACGGCAAAGAAATTATTTCCGAAGTGTATCAGAATACTTGGCAGCATGGAGTCTGATTTAACTCTTACGAATGCAGCTACAAGACCAACTATAAACGCAAACGGTATTTGTACAAAGTTTCCGTGAAGAAGTCCGAAAAGAAATGCGCTTGCAAATATAGCGAACATTTCATCGTGCTTTTTAAGAACTCCAAGTACAACTCCTCTGAATGCAAACTCCTCTACAAGTGCAGGGATAACCGCCGTGCATACAGTGCTTAAAACAATATCGGCAACACCCGAGGCGGTTTCCTGGTCAAGAGCGGATTCGAGATCTATTCCGAAAATATACATATTGCTGATTAGGAGAGAAACTGCAAGCTGTGCTATCATACATACAGCCATTCCCCCGAATACAAGTGCGGCAAGGTATTTTCCCTCAAGCTTTTTAAACGGAAACAGCTCATTCATGGAGATCTTAGTCGATTTTGCAAGAATAAGAGAGGGAATAAAAAGTCCGAGCAGCGAGGCGAGTCCTTCGTATGCGTAAAATCCGATTGGAGTAAGTCCCGAGTAAGGATCACCGAGTGTAGGTGTGTCTGTTATAATACCCGAGAAAAATCCGATTATCATAATGATTATAGACACAAGATAAAGCGAACCCAAAAGTATAAGGGTTGTTTTACCGGAGAAAGAAAAGCTTTTATGAAGTTCGTCTTTTTCTTTTTCCTCCGGTGATGGCTGATAATATCGGTAGCCGTTAGGCACACCCGAATATGCAGGCTGCATAGGATACTGCGGAGGTCTTTGATAATACCCACCCTGCACAGGCGGTCTGTACATTTGATTAGGCATATTCTGTACAGGCGGAATATTCATTTGGTTAGGCATATTTTGCACAGGCGGTCTGTACATTTGATTAGGCGTACTCTGCACAGGCGGAATATTCGTCTGATTAGGTATACTCTGCACAGGCGGAATATTCATTTGGTTAGGTATACTCTGTACAGGTGGAATATTCGTCTGATTAGGTAAACTCTGTACAGGTGGTCTGTTCATTTGGTTAGATATACTCTGTACAGGTGGAATATTCGTCTGATTAGGTAAACTCTGTACAGGTGGTCTGTTCATTTGGTTAGGTATACTATGCACAGGTGGAATATTCGTCTGATTAGGCACACTTTGCACAGGTGGAATATACGTTTGATTATGCACACTCTGACTTACAGGCGGCTTACTCATGGTGTAGGTTTTTTCTTCAAATGATTTACCGTTGGGAATGTCGTTTGCCTGAGTATCTTTCATAAATTCGTCATTCATTTTCACATCTCCTTCTTAAATATAGTGCTTATCGCTTATTGTTTGAATAAAA
>CACWKD010000054.1 GCA_902761345.1 uncultured Ruminococcus sp.
ATCGAATATTAACTTTACATTCATCTTCCAGTTCTCTTAAGGATATGTATCCTTTGTCCATAAAGCCAAACAAGATCGTTTTTAACATATTGACCGGATGAAATTGTCAGGGCAACCGCACGAAAAAATCGGTGGAATTTATACAAAATAGCCAAAAAAATATTTTAAATGGTAAATCAGACTTTGTTGCGAAGGGGGAGAACCACTTGCAGCAGGTTCTCCCCCCTCATAGTTTATGGTTATCAATACTATTATGCTGCCCCCTCTCCGCTGCTTTAAGCCTATTGGGGCTGCTCGCCCCAAACCCTCGCCCTCTTTTTTGAAAAAAAGAGGGGCAAAAAACTTTAATTATTAGACAATTTATCCAATGTTATCATTAAAGTTTCGTGCGGTTGCCCTGTTGAATTTATTGAAGTATATTAAATCACTGTAATGATATATATTCTCACCGTCTTTCATATAATAATATGGGAGGTTGGTGTAATGAATAGTAATTATATTGAGGATAATGCTCAGACAGAACTGAAAAGCGAAATGCCCGCTTTAACAGAGGATAATCAATATTTACCCCCGAAGGATATGGTACTTATATTCAGGCTTGCCGTAAGTGTGGTTATTGCTGTTACCTTGTTTTTAATAAAAAGCTTTGGCGGCAGCGTCTATGAAAATATCAGGAATTTTTACTTTACAAATATGAACAACTCGGTTATTACCGAATTTTCAGACGATAGCGAGGATAGCCTTTCCGACGTAATTTATAATGAAAATTAGCTTTTGTAAAATTAATATATTTATCAGCTATCCTCTTGTAGCTTTACTTTGTATGTCGGTAATCGCAAGCAAAAATACGATCACAGTAATTGCCGTGCTGTCGGCTGTACTTCATGAAACAGGTCATCTTGCGGTCATGAGGAGATTTTCCGATGATGAGATAGATGTTAGAGCAGGGGTGTTCGAGCTTGCAATTTGCGATTATTCAAGAGAGGTTAGCGGATACCGCAGAGATATTACCGTTACCTGTGCAGGACCTGTTGTGAATATCGTGCTGTGGGCTGTGTTTTTTATACTATATAAATATACGATGTGGGATACGGCTCATAATATTGCTATGGTAAATATCTCGCTTGGAATTTTTAATCTCCTGCCGATAGAAACAACAGACGGCGGACAACTGTTAAAAATCATTCTTGCAAAAACATTGTCTGTAACAGCGGCTGACAGAGTAATGCTTGTTGTATCTATTGTTTTTATTATTCCTGTTGCTGCTGCAGGGTTTTATATACTGCTGAACTCGGCATATAATTATACTATGCTTGCGGCTGTTATATATTTTGTAACGGCTTTGGTGGTGAGGTTTATGGAATGATACATATATTTTACACAGGTGACATTATTGTTTTATTCTCAAAAAAATATTGACTTATTTCTTTAGTAAGTATATAATAGATACAAATAAAAAAGATTATGTCACAGGACTAAGGCAGAGGATCGCAATCACCGAACCTTAGTCTTTTTTGTTTAGGCTTTTTTGTTTAGGTATGAATTTGTGATAAAGGGCAGTATCTATTGCAGATGACATTATTCCTGACCTATTGCAGGAGTTTGGAAAGTGGAACTAAGGTACGAATGAATAATGAATAATAAATAATATCGGAAAGCCTTCGGCTTTGGATTTATAGGTTGTTAGTTATTGGTTATTAGTCATTAGTTGTTAGTCGTTAGTTGTTAGTTGTTAGTTAATAGTTATTAGTCGTTAGTTATTAGATTTAAGTCTTTAGATATATTACTTTAATCTTTGAACTTTGAGCTTTGAATAAATAACTTTGAACTGCAGCACACTAACCGTTACTACGCAATAGGATCTTTTCAATGATGTTTACTATAATTTCTGTTTGATGACAGTTTTCGGATACGTCCTTAAAATAAAAATCTGCTATTTAAAGCGGCAAAAGAAAGGAATAATAATATGGCAAATCCTATTGTAACTATTGAAATGGAGAACGGTAAGGTAATAAAAGCGGAGTTATATCCCGAAATTGCACCACAGTCCGTTTATAACTTTATTTCCCTTATCAAAAAGGGCTTTTATAACGGTCTTACTTTTCACCGTGTGATCAGCGGCTTTATGATACAGGGCGGTTGTCCTCTCGGCAACGGAACAGGCGGCCCAGGATATAATATCAAGGGCGAGTTCAGCTCAAACGGCTTTGAAAATAACCTTGCGCACAAAAGAGGCGTTCTCTCTATGGCAAGAGCACAGCACCTTGATTCGGCAGGTTCTCAGTTCTTTATTATGCACGCCGACGCGCCTTATCTTGATGGACAGTATGCGGCTTTCGGTATGGTGACAGAAGGTATGGACGCAGTAGATGAGATAGCGTCTGCAAGAAAGAATTTCAGAGATATGCCCTATGAACCTCAGATAATGAAAACGGTTACTGTTGAAACCTTTGGTACGGACTACCCCGAGCCGACAAAATATTGATAAAAAATTCTCCTGCTGATTTTTTAGGCAGGAGATTTGATTTTGTGTGATAGTAATATTTTTCTGCCTCTTAAAGACAAGAAGTTTCAAAATGAGATATAATGGGTATATATTCTTGAAGTAAAATTAATTTTTGTTACCAAAAACGTCTTATTGTGTAAACATTGTTAAGAGGTTGACATTTTTAAAAACTTAAAGTATAATATATACTGAGTTGGAATATATATGAGTATTTATAAGAAATATTGCTATGGGGTGGTATAATGAGTAAGGAAGTAACTTATCAGCAATACCGTGACGCTGCATATCGATATAATGCGGCGACAGAGAAGATGATCAGAGAAGAAAAGGAGCTTGAAGAAGCAAAGGAAAGTCTGGAGAAGAAAAGAGAAGAGCTAAAACAGGTTGAAAGCCTGATAACACATAACCGTACACAGAGAAATGCTTTTCTGGAAGAGGAAACAACTATTTACCGACAGCAGTGGACGGAACAAAAAAATGAAGTTGACAGAGCGGTTGACGAGGAGATAAGGAGAATAAACGCAGAGGCAAGTGAGAGGATAAAAAAACAAACTAAGGAATATAAAGCTAAAAAAGCGGGTATTGACAATATAGTAAGACCGTATTATAATCGAGTAGAAAACTACAAGAATGAAATTGTTGAGCTTAACAGAAAAAAGGAAAGTATAGGCGATTTTACAAAGGATATTCCCGTAGGAAACAAAAAGGTACTGTCTTTTCTTGTCAGAGCAAGAAAGAAAAAGCTGTTTACACGTAATCAGGGGGAATTGCTTGATACTCCCTGCGATGTGATCATAAATAACAGACGAGAGTTTCGATCTTTTGCCGATGTAACAAATGCCGAGAAGAATCTTGCGTCGTGCGATTGGTACAAAAGGCTTGAAAAGGGAGATGTTACGGAAAGTGTACGAATGAAAACCGCAAGCGTGGTGTCGGGCGCAGTAATTTTTCTATTTTTTCTTTTTTTGGCATTCTTTTTCTTTGCAGGCTTGCCGGGTGCGGTAAAAATCGTACAGGTCATACTTATGATGCTTGCTATGGGAGGATTTACGTCTAATTTCGTGAATTTTGTGATAGTCAAAATGTTCTTTCAAGATAAATCGGAGTACTGGAAAAGTATTGTAAACTTTCTTTCCGTTATTGCGGGAATGGCGCTCGGTACGGTACTGTGGATAGCTTTTTATAAATCGTCCACGGGCACAAGATTTATACTGCTATTACTGTCAATGGCGAGTACGTTCTTTTTGTGCAGAAAAACTTTTGTTTCGTATGTAAGGCTTGATACTCTCGGAAAAATAGGACTGCTGAGGGACTTGACGAGAAAAGAGATACTCCGAGAATTGGAGCCAAGCAGGGATAACATACGCTTTTTGCAGATGTACTGTTATCTTAATCATACTGCGGTGATAAACTATGTTGCGATGATCTATCGCGATCATTTACACAATAAGATCGAAGAAGATCTGGAGGTTGCGCAGAATTGTTTGACAGTAGCAAAAAGAGATCTTAATGCACATAATAAAGAGCTTAAACAGCTGCTTATGCTAAAAAAGGAGAATGATCAAAAAAAAGACGCTATTGAGGCGGACAGAGTTAATGCCGTGGCTGAAGCGGAGGAAAAAAGACTGACAGAAATGCCCGATTTTACTCAAATGCTTTCCGAGAGTGTTTTAAGCGAGATAAACAGCTTTGACAATGAGTATGAAACGCTGCAAACTCAGAGGACTGTAATTGAGCAGGAATGTATTGCAGATGACGACATAGTTTTGCACAAGAGAGCATTAAGCTTAGCAGCTCGTGACAGAGTGAATGAATTGAAAACAGTGTTGTTTGGTTGGGATCTATCGCCTGATCCGCTTGAAACGGAATATCATTTCAGTGATATATTATGCTTTGAGAGTGCCGAGAATATCAGCATAATAAAGCATAATCTTGAGCCTTTTGTTTTCTGGTATCAGGCAAAGTGCGTCAATTCGTCCCCTGCAAACAGTCTTAATAAGATATTATGCAGATGTATAAGAGGTCTGAAAAAGATAAATCCTCAGGCGCTTATGCAGATAAATATTATCGATTGTGTGTCAAACAGGCAGGAGATAATTGAGTACAGCGAATACAGCAGTCTTTGTTCGGACGGAATTACAACGTACATAAAATCTACGGACAGGCACGAGCTTCGTTTGATAGACAACAAAGACAGCTTCAAAATGCTCAGGGCACTGTTTATATCTCAGTGCTATGATATAAGAGATTTCTTTAATAGTCACAAGGATATGATTACAGACGATACAGAAAGATCGCTTGCAGGCGCAAATCAACTTAAAAATGATGTAAACGAACCTTTTGTGTATCAGATAATGCTGTATGTAGTTCCGAGGGCTAACGATATCAATGTAACAGAACCTCCAAAGGAGATCGTTCAGGCTATGAAAGACGATATATGTGTGAGTATGGGTGTTATTCCGTTTTTCTTTGCCGATATGGACAGTGTTCATGAGAAATGGAGAGAGGCTGTTGATTTGTGCAGGTGGAGCTGTACGATAGGCAGAAAGCGTAAAAGATAATATTGTTTCTGTTCCCGCAAGGGAGCGGTTAATATTAAAAAAATATGGAGAGTGAAAAAATGAATATCAAAAGAGTAATCGCCGTTTTGCTTGCGGTATCTATATTGTTTATGGCATCAGGCTGCGGTAAAAAAACAACCGATGAAGAAACATCGACAATTAACATTGACAGAGTTCTTTACCCCGATACTGATGAGGAAGCGTCCGACACAGAGGAAGAAAACAGCGAAAATGTATCTGCCGGTACCGAAAATGATACGGAAAACAAGGACGAGAGTAAAGAAAGCAAAGAGAGCAAGGAAAGTAAGTCCGAAAAGGATAAAAATTCAAGCAAAATCATTATAAAGAAAGAAAGCTCAAGTTCTAGTGAAACGTCGAGTAAATCGAAATCCTCATCGTCGAGCAGAAACAGCAATAACAACAATAACAACAATAATAACACAAGCAGAACAGAAAGCGCTGCCTCAAAGGGAAATTCAAGCGCTGCGTCAAGCTCTTCTCAGAGCAGCTCATCGAGTTCATCGTCTAAAAACACAAGCGATACCGATACTTCTACTGATACAGATACCGATACAGCGTCCGACATAAATACAGATACTCAGACCGATACCGATACTCAAACGGATACACAGACCGATGATCAGTCGGATACGGACAGTGAAAGTGAAAAAATTCTTGTAGTGTATTTCTCACGTGCAGGCGAACAGAATAACGGAGTGCTTGAAGAGGGTAACACTTATGTAGTGGCTAATATGATAGCAAATTATCTTGGGGCAGATATAAAAGAGATAACTCCGCTTGAAGACAATTATCCTACGTCATATAACGAATTGCTTGATTATGCAAAGAATGAGAAAGATAATTCCGCAAGACCTGCAATAGCGGAGGATTTCAGCAATATAAGCGAGTATGATACTGTTTTTGTAGGCTATCCTATCTGGTGGAGCGATATGCCGATGATAATGTACACGTTCTTTGAATCGTATGACTTTACAGTGGAAAAGATAGTACCTTTCTGTACACACGGCGGTTCGGGAGATGCGAACACGTTTGAAACTATCAAGTCGACTGTTTCAGGTGCGGATTTTGCCGACGGATTCAGTGTTCTTGATGAAAAGGCACAGAGTGACAGGTACAATGTAAGAGAAGATGTTATACAATGGCTTGAGGGATTAGGCTACGGAGAATAAAAAAACAGGTGCGTTCCAATATGCGAACTGCACCTGTTTTTTTGCAATTATTTTTTTAAACCTGTGATCTCATAAATGTTTCTTTCGTCTTTGACTGACAATGTGAGGGTTTCGCTTTCTATTTTGCCCGCTGCGACAAAATCAATATTCCTTGTAAGCGTGACAATATTTCCTTTGATACGGCAGTATCCTGAGCGGTCTATTGTACCGTTAATATTTTCGGTGTGATTTAGAATTTTCAATTTGCCTGAAATCGTACCGCCGATAATGTTAAACGAGATATTGCCAAATTTATTTCCCACAGGTGTTTTCATAAGAATGTCGTATTCGTTTTCGTACATTGATAATCCCTCCGTCGTTATTATATTAGACAGCAGATTTTTTTGATACGGTCAAACAGCTTGTTTATGTGTAAAATAAGGACATTACGTATATTTTGGGTAATAATCCCGCTGTGAAAAAACATTCTGTAATCGTATTGCAAACTTGAGAAAAATAGGATATAATAATTACATTAATATGTCGAAGTTTGCTGAAAAATAATATTCGGGAGGATTTAACAAATGGGAGTAAGATTATTGGAATACAGAGGACATATAAGAAATTGGCGAGCACTGAATGACGAGCTTGGCATTACAGAGGTATTGCTGAGAGAAGATCGTGAACGCACCATTATAACAAAGGGTTTTGAAAAATGGGGCTGTGATATAGCGGATCATCTGTACGGTATGTTTGCTTTTGCTGTAGAGGACGGTGACAGTATAGTTTGTATCAGAGATCATTTCGGTACAAAACCGTTTTACTACTATATTACCGATGACGGACGACTTCTCCACTCAACATTTATCAGAGATATTATTTCGCAGGAGGGCTTTAAAAAAGAACTCAACGAGGAAATGCTCCAGCTTTATCTTACACTGACATACTGCGGCGGTGAAAACACGTTCTTCAAGGGTCTTAAAAAGCTTATGCCGGGGCACTGCCTTGTATTCAAGGACGGTAAGGCTGAAATAACGAGATACTGGGAGCCGACATTTGTTCCTGATAACAGTAAGTCAATAGAGGAATACGCTGACGAGATTCATAATACGCTTGCGTATATAATGACAGAAGTTAAGGACGAGGACGAAACAGCAGAGTCGTTTTTGTCGGGCGGTGTTGATTCGTCTTATGTATTTGCAATGAGCGATGCTAAAGTTTCGGATTCCTGCGGATATACAGATGAGCGTTTCGATGAATCAAAGCTTGCCAAAAAGACTGCTCAGCTTCTTGGCAGAGAGAACATTACGGCTATAATAACTCCCGAACAGTACTTTGAGGCGGTTGAGTATGTTTGCGAAAATATGGAACAGCCGCTTGCGGACGCTTCGGCAATTGTATTTGCAATAGCATGCAAGGCAACAGCAACACACACTAAGCTTTGCTATTCGGGCGAGGGTTCGGACGAGTTTTTCGGTGGATACAATATGTACAGAAATGCGAAGCGTTACGGCGATAATCTAAAGGACTTTTATGTCGGAAATACTATGATAATGAAAGAGGACGAGAAGAAAGAACTCCTCAAAAACTATTACGAGGGCATACTTCCGATAAGCGTAGTGGGCGATCTGTACGAACGTATGGAGGGTATGGATCCGCTTGCAAAAATGTCTGATGTCGATATACAAATATGGCTTGAGGGAGATATATACCTTAATGTTGACAAGATGAGTGAGGCTTGCGGACTGGAAATAAGAATGCCGCTTACCGATCGCAGAATATTTGATATTGCGTCAAGAATGCCCTCCGAGTATAAGGTGAATGACGAGCAGAATAAGGTTGCTTTCAGAATGGCTTCCGCAAAGGTTCTTCCCGAAGAAATAGCATACAGAAAGAAGTTAGGCTTTATCGTGCCTATACGCATTTGGATGGCTGACGAACGCTACAACGCAGGTGTTCGTGAGAAGCTGTTCGGCAAAACAGCGGAGAAGTTCTTCAATACCGATAAGATACATGAAATATTTGACGCATACATAGGCGGACAGAGTGATCTTTGGAGAAAGCTTTGGACTATCTACATTTTCATAGTATGGTATGATATTTATTTTTAATTTGTCCAATCGTCAGGGCAACCGCATGAATTTTTAATTGAAATTTGGATCAATTTGCTAATATTAAAGTTTTTTGCCCAGCTTTTTTCAAAAAGGCGACCGAAGCAGTGCCCAACGGGCAAGGGCGAGGGTTTGGGGCGAGTAGCCCCAAATATGCTCTACTCAGCGGAGAGGGGGGCACTCATACTTTTGAATAACAGTAAATTTAGAGGGGGGAGAACCTGCTGACAGTGGTTCTCCCCCCAATCGAGAAGTTAGATTAATAAATAATACAAATAACTATATAATTTATACATAATCCAACGATTTTTTCATGCGGTTGCCCTGGTCCAATTGTGGTGGTCTCTTGACACATACCATTAATATGTGTTATTATAGAGGTGTACACAATAATCTTCATACTCCTTTCGGATTTGTAGATAGTGTTTTTCCTTAACCAATTTGTGTACACAAAAAACCGCCATATCAATAACGGTATGGCGGTTACTTTTTAACTGTTCCGGCATCGGGTTTGCGACGTGTCGGAACAGTTCTTGTATGGATAATTGCATAGAAAAATTTCATTATTTTTTGTAAGTCTGTTTGTTATTCGGATATTTCTTTTATTTGTTTTAAGTGCTTGCATTTACTCTCTGAAATCGCTATAATTATAAATGCAATATTTATGCTGTTGGGAGGGCTTTGTATTGGTGAACAGACGAGCGTTAAAAATTCTTTGTATGCTTTTGCTTTTAATAAATATAATGTGCGTATCCGTTAGCGCTTCGGCTCAGGGCGATACATACGAGATACCGGAGATGTCAATGTCATTTGAAATACCGTCTTATCTGAATGTTATTTCAAAGGGAATTAAGCAGAATGATGTGCTTTTTACATCGGGTGATTTTGACTATATACAGACTATGAGCGTAATTCGTGACAACAACGATTATTATCTTATTTATGACAAGGATAAAACTTTTACAATAGAGGTAAAAATCTCCGATACCGAGTTTGGTTTTGATAATATGTCAAAGGCAAGCGACAAAAAGTTACAGTCATCAATTGAAGCTTTACAAAGAAACAGCGGTGTTATTAGTGCAGATGTGTATGACAGCGGTTTGTATAAGTTTATTGATGTTTCGGAAAGTACCAATGAGGGCAGCAATACTGTATTTACAGAGAAGCTTATTACAACGTATAATAAGCAAGATCTGTCGATAATTATAAGCTCGATCAATGACAAGCCTACCGAAACAGAGCATAATCTTATCAAAGGAATGGCAGACAGCGTTAAATTTCCAGAGGAAAGCGTGCTTGACCTTTCTGTGCTCAGCCCTACTCTTATAGGAGCGTTTATATTGCTTATGGTTGGGTTTGCGGCTGTTGTTTTTATAAGGCTAAAAAATATACCCGTGCCTTTTTTGGAGTTTGAAAAAAGTCCTGCAAAGCAGCCGAAAATACAGAAAACAGACGAGATACCTGCTGAGGAAAAAGTCACGGCGAATACGGATACCGATAAAACAGAAGATGCTCCTAAGCAAGATAGTAAAGAACCTGAGGAAGAAACTCCTGTTAGTTTTTCGGAAGAAGAGCTGGCGGCTGCGATAGCAAATTTCACAGATAGATCCTCGAAATAAAATTATCCCCGACAAGGCAAGTCGGGGATTTCGTTATTCATCGCTGCTTTTTTTATTTACAGATGTTTTTGCAAGCGGGTTTGCATTTACGGCGTCTTCCATTTGAATATCCGCAAGATGTGTGTATATTTCGGTAGTGCCTAAGTTTTCGTGTCCGAGGATCTCCTTTAAAACACGAATATCGACGCCGCCGTGCTGATACATAAGTGTCGCGCAGGTGTGTCTGAGCTTGTGTACGGAAAACCCCTGACCGCCCAAGCCGGCTTTTTCTATATATTTGTTAACTAAAGCCTGTACAGACTTGTTTGACAGCCTTGTTTTTCTTTGGCTGATAAACAGAGCGTATTTGTCCTTTACACCGTCAACGGGTCTGACTTTCATATAGTTGTTTATTGCGTCAAGGCACGCTTGATTAAGGTAAACGGTACGTTCCTTATTGCCTTTTCCAATAATTTTTAGTTTGTTGCCGACTATGCTGTTGTAATTTATAGAGCATAGTTCAGAGAGTCGCATTCCGCAGTTAAGAAACAGAATAAGAATACAGTAATCTCTTTCTTTAAATTCACCGTCAACCGCATTAAGCAGAGTATAGCACTGTTCGAGAGTAAGATACACAGGCAGACGCTTTCCCGCTTTAGGGGCTTCAAGTTCGGCAATAGGGTTTTTGTCGAGCAGCATTTTTCTGTTAGTAAGATACTCGAAAAAAGACATTAATGATGAAACCTTGCGTGAACGTGTGCGCGCGGAGTTGTTTCTGTCGGTTTGTAAGAAAAGCATAAAACTATATGCGTCCTCAAGGGTGACTGATTTAATAAGGTCTAAATCTACATCTTTTATCTCAATTTCGGTAAATTCTGTTTTTTCGTCAATTAACCCACGTTTTTGCTTGATGTATCTGAAAAAAGTACGCAGGTCAAGAAAATACTCGTTTACTGTATTCTTAGATTTTCCTTTAATAACGCTCATATATGTAAGATAGTCCATAATAATAGGGGAAGCCTCATCGTAGCAATTCATATTAATTACCTCTCAAATAAAACAAAAGACTATGTTAAACGTAACATAGTCTGAATGTCAACAGTGTTGGATTCGAACTCTTTCAAACGCTACTCGACAGCAGGTTTTTGTTTAGTGAATAATGAAAAATGAATAGTGAATAACGAACAATAAAAAACAAATCTAAGATATGCTATAAATTATTCTCTATTCACTATCCACAATAAATAAATCCTCGAACGAAACGAGGAAATGTTTTTGGTGGGAGAGGGTGGATTCGAACCACCGAAGCCGAAACAACAGATTTACAGTCTGCCCCATTTGACCGCTCTGGAACTCTCCCAAATAATATTAAAAATAAAAATGGAGCTGGTGGACGGACTCGAACCCCCGACCTGCTGATTACAAATCAGCTGCTCTACCAACTGAGCTACACCAGCGAATTTTACGCTTTTTATTTGCCTCTCATCTGAGTGCTTGATTATTATAGCATATAATATTACCTTTGTCAACAGTTTATAAAAAAATTTTTCACGATTTTTTAAGAATACTTAAATCAGGAATTGTATGAAAGATTTTTTTCTATTATGAATTAATCGTAAAAAATTATAAACTGTATTGACAGCAGGAACTGCGCTATAATATAATTTATACTATAAAGTTTTGAATTGGAGATGTGTGAATTTGAGCGTTGATATTGCGATAGATCTGGGAACCTCAAACACCAGAATTTTTTTAGCAGATAAAGGCAAGTTTTTAGACGAACCCTCTGTTGTGACGATAAATCTCGATAACGATAATATTATAGCAGTCGGACGTGACGCATACAGAATGATAGGACGTACTTCTCAGAGGCTAAGTGCGATAGAGCCTATTGTGGGCGGTGTAATATCTGATTTTTACTTAGTTGAGAATATGATAAAAATTCAGCTTGGTAAGGCGAATATCAGCAGAATAGTTAAGCCGAGAGTTGTTGCCTGTATTCCCGGAGATATTACAGATGTTGAAAAAAGAGCCGTTGTAAACTCTATTTTGTCTATCGGTGTACGAAATGTAAGCCTCATTGAAGCGTCAAAAGCCGCAGCTATCGGAGCAGGTCTTGATATAAGAAGTCCTCACGGACGAATGGTAATAGACGTAGGCGGAGGAACTACCGATATGGCAGTTATTTCTCTTGGGGATATATCTGCGTCACGTTCTATGAAAATAGCAGGAAACAGCTTTGACGATGAGATCATAAAATATATAAGACGAGCATATAATCTTGTTATAGGAAAGGTTACCGCCGAGAAAACAAAGTTAGAGATCGGAACTGTTATCAAGCCTGATACAGATAAAAAAATCGTTGTAAAGGGAAGAAATACCGTTACGGGACTTCCTCAGGCTGTCGAAGTATCGAGCAGTGAGCTTGCAGAACCGCTAAACGAGATAGCGGTATCAATTGCGCAGCAGGCACAAGATGTACTGGAAGAAACTCCGCCCGAGCTTGTAAGCGATATTTACAGAGACGGAATTATCTTAACAGGCGGCGGCTGTCAAATAAACGGACTTGATAAGATAATCAAGGAATATGTAAAACTTGATGTACATATTGCAGACAATCCTGCCGATTGTGTTATAAACGGCTGCGGATATGCGCTCAGGTACA
>CACWKD010000055.1 GCA_902761345.1 uncultured Ruminococcus sp.
CCTCTCTCATTTCCGAGATAAGGGGGAATTTTGTTTTTATTACGACAATCCTTCTACCTTATAACCAATTGTAAATCTAAGAATTGCAAGTGCGTCCTTATTCGTTACTTTGCCGTCCTTGTTTACATCTGCCGCTATCAGTTGATTATCGTCAAGACTTATCAGATTAACTGCGTATCTCTGTATCATCATACTGTCTTTGGCGGTGATCTTGTTGTCGTTGTTTATGTCGCCACGCTTTGCCTCGGGTGTGTCAGGTGTATCGGGGGTATCGGGAGTGCTTGGCTCTTCCGTCATTTTAGAGTTATAGTGTATCGTTGCGTCCTCTAAATAAGGCTCGCTAAATTCATCTATCTCTATTTTATTCCATTCCTCTTTTGTACCTGTGTAGTATACATCTCTAAGATCGCTGCAATAGGAAATACCATAAATTCTAATCTCTTTCATGCTGCTTGGTATCTCTATACTTTTAAGACTTGGACAGCTGCAAAAAGCAAATGCCTCAATAGTTGTTACTCCGTCAGGTATCACAACGCTTGTAAGACTTAGACAGCCGTCAAATGCATGCTCTCCTATCATTGTCACACTATCCGGAATATCTATACTTGTAAGACCTTTACATTCGATAAACGCAGCCCGACCTATTGTCGTTACGCTGTCCGGTATCTCTGCCGATATTTTTCCGCAAGGACAAGCAACCAACTCTGTTACATCTTTGTTATACAAAACTCCGTCTATAGATGTATATTTTTCGTTCTCTTTATCAACATTTACACTTTCCAAACCGTCACATTTTCTAAACGCACAAATACCAATGTCTGTCACACTGCTTGGTATCTCTACGCTTTTAAGACTTTTGCAGCCGTCAAAAGCATACTGTCCTATACTCTTTACGCTGTTTGGAATTTCTACGCTCGTAAGACTTGTACATTCAGAAAAAGCAGATTCGCCTATTGCTTCAACACTGTTCGGTATCTTCACCTCTTTCAGACTTTCACAATATTCAAATAGTTTCTCGTCTAAGTTCTTTATGGTTTCAGGCAGTTTAACTGTCGTTAAATTTTTGCAGTTTGAAAAAGCCCACCCACCGATATATTCAACGCTGTCCGGTATCTCTATACTTTTAAGACTTTCACAATCTTTAAAAGCCGACCCCCAAATGCTTACCACTTTATTTCCGTCAACTTCCGCCGGAACAACAATTTCATCATCGTGTCCTCGGTAGTAAGCCAACGAAGCTGTTTTTCCATCGTTGTCTATGATGAAAAGAAAATCATCTTTTGTTTCTTTGCTGCCTTTCTCTGTCACAGCCGCCTGAGATAAATCAGGCATAAACGCACTCGCCGGTATTACCGCACTCGTCATAGGCACAGCCATACTTACCGCAACAACGATCGACAGTATTTTACTTTTTTTGTTCATAAAATATTTCCTCATAAATTAAAAATTCTAATGTCCTATTTTAATTGTAGCATAGCAATCTGAAGTTTATCTAAAGAGTATGGCATTTAAAATAAAACATTTACTTGTTATAACTGCAAGTAAATCACCTACTATCAAACATACTCCAACTTTACCACTACCGAAGCAAACTGCTCCAATATAATTATTGATACATTTTCGTCATTTATCTTATACCCTTCGTCAAGCTGTTCGTTTGCCTGTGAAATATAATCAAACATATAGTACGGTTCTCCATTGAACATTACTCTGAGAGCTTCATTAAAATCTATCGCCGTATCAAACCTTATTGTAAATTCTGTATCGTGGTTTTCCGCAGCCTCTATCAAATCTGATACCATTGTATCACGACACTCATTAAAATCATCTATATATGTAGATTCTACCACAAAATAATTTGCACTGTCGGAGTTACATTCAGGCAGCCACAGATTAAATATCCCATCTTCTGTTGTATCTGTATCTTCGTACAGCGGAGAGATTTCATGGTCATGCTTCACTGTTTTGTCATCTATATTAAAATAATGGTAGTACGCATTTTCGTTATCGTCCCATGTTGCGTCAAGATGATACCAATTGTCATTTATCTTTACTACATTCCACATATGAGGGTTGTTCTCGCCGTATCCGTTTACATAGTAGCACTCTATGCCTACCTTATTAAGCAGCATCTCCATTGTATGCGAATACCCCTCGCATACAGCGCTGCCGTTTATCAGCGTACCATATACTGTAAACTCCTCCCAACCGTCCTCTGCGTCCTTTACTCCTGCCGCATATGTACAACCGTCCAGAACTGTATTATGTATATACTTTTCAAGATGATACTCATTAAGTCCGCTCGGTATATTTGTCATTATAGAATTTACTGCGTCCGTAAGCTTTGTTATACGTTTTCTGCATTCGTCCGCCCCGACAAACGAATACATCTGTACAACAAACTGATTTCCTGCCGCTCCGTAAGTATAGCGATTTGCAAGCCAGAACACTTCGGGATGATCCATAGAAAAAGCCTTTATACACTTTTCGAGTTCCTTTTCGGTAAAGCTTTTATCAACAACGTTCACCTTTCCGACAGCATACAATCCGTACTCGTTTTTTTCTTCCGATATTTTATACACTGCGTCACATATACTTTTATAACAATCCTTTTGTGTTTCGTTGTCAAGGCAGTCGTAGCCGTATTCTGTTGATTTAATCGCCTCATAGTAGGCTGAGTTTGCAACATTCGCCTTTGCTAACTGAGTATAACCGCTGTCATCTTCAAATTTTACGGTTTCAAAAAGCTGCCCTCTCGCATTATCAAGCATATCGGTTACAAAACACCCGCTGAGCAGCGTCAATATTACAAAAAGCGATGTAATAGTGTAAAGTTTCTTCTTCATAATTCCCCTCATATTTGGTTAATGTTATAGTTATCTTATTTTATTTTACACAATTAAGCACTGTAATGTCAATAGGAATATTGTTCTATATCCTGTTTTCGTAAAAAATCTGTCCACTACTTGAAATTCATCTAAAAATATGATATTATAGTCAAGATATAGAGATTAAACCTTGAAAGGATGATAAAGATGTCGGGACATTCAAAATGGAGCACCATTAAAAACAAAAAGGCTAAGAACGACGGTGCAAGAGCTAAAATTTTTACTAAGATAGGCAGAGAGCTTATCGTTGCTATCAAAGAGGGCGGCAGCGCAGACCCTAACGTAAACTCTAAACTTAAAGATTGTATAGCTAAGGCTAAGGCTAACAACGTACCTAACGACAATATCGAGCGTATCATTAAAAAGGCTGCAAGCGACGGCGATCAGTCTAAATATGAGGCAATAACTTATGAGGGTTACGGTCCGGGCGGTATCGCTGTTATTGTCGAAACACTTACCGATAACAGAAACAGAACGGCAGGTGAAATTCGCCACTACTTCGATAAGTTTGGCGGCAACATGGGTACACAGGGCTGCGTTTCGTTTATGTTTGAGAGAAAAGGTGTTCTCATTACCGAGAGTGACGGACTTGATGAGGATACTGTTATGGAGGACGCTCTTGAGAACGGCGCGTCTGATTTCCAGACAGAGGGCGATGTATTCGAGATCTACACCGAGCCTGAGGATTTCAGCGCTGTAAACGAGGCTCTTACTGCTAAGGGCTACAAGTTCATCGAGGCTGAGATAGAAATGGTTCCCGGCAACTACACAAAGCTTGAGGACGAGGAGCAGATCGCAAAAATGCAAAAACTTCTCGATATGCTTGAGGATAACGATGACGTACAAAACGTATGGCACAACTGGGAGTATGACGAGCCTGAGGAAGAAGATTGATTTTTCTGTACTCGAATTAATATAACAAAAGCGGTAAACCTCTTAATGGGATTTACCGCTTTTTTGCACATTTTAAACTTTACTCAACATAAAACTCTTTCATTGTTTCAAGGCATAAGCAAATAAGCCTGCCGCCGTTCTTTAAATCTCCGTTGATACAAATATTGTTATTTGATTTATATACCTTATCTTCTCCGCTCAACTCCTGTACGGGTACGCTTCCCGAAACAATATACGCATTATCGTCATCAAGATACTTTTTATCGTAATCAACTTCTGTAAGCGCAAGTTCCTCAAATGTATATTTTTTAAGCTTCTTGCCCTTTTTCTCGAAATTACCCAATCCTCTCGGTACAAGTATAAAGGTTTTCTCATCTACACCGCATATCTCAAAATACGGTAATTCCGCCATAAAATCTACAAGATCAGCCTTTGCGTCTGCGTCAAGCGCAAGAAACTCACTCATTACACTTCTTCCGCATAGCTGTACAAGCTTTGCCGCTGCGGCTTTTATTTCATCTGAGGGCTTATCAACATTTCCGCTGTTGAGATTTTCCATCATAAGCGTAAGCACATCTAAAGCAGCCTTGTCGCATTCGCCCAGTATCGGGAAAATGTTTATACTGTCTGCAAGCTCTAAAAGAAGATCAACCGAACCCTCTTCGCCTACAAAGTTGCCGAGAATGTAGAGATTATCATCTTCCTGTAAATCTATGATCTCCAGCATTTCGTGAAATCTTTCGCTGTCACCGTAAATATCAGACATTACATAATTCATAAATATACTCCTTTCAAACATTAGCCTATTTCTATTGACATCGTTGCGCAAGCGTTCAGGTCTGCGCCTGCCGTTTTCCCGTTTATATATTCATAGTAAGCCTGTGACCCTACCATTGCGCCGTTATCGCCGCACAAAGACAACTCAGGCACATAAAGCTTATAACCTCTCGCACTGCATTCCTCTTCAAGTCTTCGTCTTAACAGTCTGTTTGCGGAAACCCCTCCTGCGGCAGCTATCGTCTTGTAACCAAACTCCTCTGCTGCTTTGAATAGGTTTTCGGTCAAACAATCCACTACCGCTTTTCTGAACGATGCGCACAAATCTTCCGTAACTACCTGTTGTCCTTTTTGCGAAGCGTTATGTATAATATTGATCGCGGCAGTTTTAAGTCCCGAAAAACTAAAATCGTATGGTCCGTCGGCAACTTTCGGGTGGGGCATTTGGTATGCAAGCGGATCTCCGTTTTCAGCCGCCTTGTCAAGGTTAATTCCCCCGGGGTATGACATTCCCAAAGTTCTTGCAACCTTGTCAAAAACCTCTCCTGCAGCGTCATCTCGTGTTCTGCCTATAATACGCATTTTTGTATAATCATCAACCGCTACTATATGGCTGTGTCCTCCGGATACGACAAGGCACAAAAAAGGCGGTTTCAATTCGCTGTGTGTAATATAGTTTGCAGCAATATGCGAACGAAGATGATGTACGGGGATAAGCAGTTTATCAGCGGAAAACGCAAGCCCCTTTGCAAAATTTACCCCTACAAGTAAAGCTCCTATCAACCCCGGCGCATAAGTCACTCCTACCCCGTCAATATCATCAAGAGTAAGTCCCGCGCGAATAAGCGCCTCGTCTGTTACTCCGGTTATCGCCTCTGCGTGCCGTCTTGAAGCTATCTCCGGCACAACTCCTCCGTACAGCTTATGCTCGTCAACCTGCGACACTACTACATTTGAAAGAACTCGTCTTCCGTCCTCAACGACTGCAACGGCTGTTTCGTCACATGAGCTTTCAATCGCCAATATTTTCATCGGTTATCCTCCGTAAATTTTAAAGTCATTATATACGCATTCTCAACAGGCGCAGAATAGAAATTCTTCCTCTCGCCTGCCTTTTCAAAGCCGTACTTCTCATACAGCGATACTGCGGCGCTGTTTGATACTCTCACTTCAAGCGACAAAAATTCCGCGCCGCTGTTCTTACATATTTTAACGGCATTTTCAATAAGTCTGCCTGCAATTCCTTTTCTCCTGTAAGAGGGCAATACGGCAACATTTGCGACATAACCCTCGCCGCATATAATGTAAAATCCCATATATCCGACTGCTTTTTCACCCGACATCGCTGTATAGAAATTTGCCGTATCGTTTTTCAGTTCGGCAAGAAATCCCTCTTCAGTCCAAGGTTTAGAAAAACATTCCTTTTCTATTTCCACAAGCAACGGTATATGTTCTATACTCATTTTTTCAATATAAATATCTTTAACTCTTTCCGACAAATTCAAGCAGTCCTTTCAGATGTTCGTAAATTTCATCACGAGTAGATCTGTATCTTTCCAGATCTCCTCCGTATGGGTCTGATATATCCTGCTCAAACATATATATCTTGTTTTTGGGCACTCCCAACTGCATAAGCGTCATTGCGTGTATATACGTCATAGGCACAAACAAGTCAATTTCTTCAAGCAATATAGCTTTAATAGAGGTTGACCTGTAACCGGACAAATCTATCCCTATTTCTCGCATTACCTCAACGGAATTTTCGCTTGCGGGTATTCCTGTGGAAGTTACCGTACCTGCGCCTTTACATTCTGCGTTGATATTATTCTCTTTGCACATTTTCTCAAACATAGCTTGCGCCATAGGACTGCGGCAGGTGTTGCCCGAACAGACAAAAAGTATCTTCATTCAAAAGCACTCCTTTTATCGGCTTTTCTTATATAGTATTATACCACATTTCTCCTGTCATATCAAGACGAAACTGTGATAAGGTCAAGGCAAGAGTGTGAAATCTTAAAAACAACATTTTTTATATAATCAGATAATATTACAATACCCATTCTCTGATTTTTATCTGAAATCAAACTTTATTATTTACTATTTTTCTGTTTTATGGTATCATTAAGTTTGGAGGCAGATATATGAAAATTTCCAAAAGAATTTTAAGACACGGAAGTACGAAAATTGAATATACACACGAGATAAAGAATGTAAAAAATATCAACGTGCGAGTTACTCCCGAAAAAGGACTTTATGTATCAAGTCCGCCAAATGCCGATATTGAAACAATAGAAAAATATCTCATCTCAAAGCTTGACAAAATAATCCCTGCACTTGACAGCATTAAATCGTCTAAAAGCGGCTCTGCGCAAAACAGGCGTGCAGGCGGTACAAAAACGATCGTTCTGCAAGGTAAAACCATTGAATATGAGCTTACTTACAAAAAAATCAAAAATATGATAATATCTGTACATATCACAAAGGGAATACGTGTTTCTGCGCCGCTCAGGGCAACACAAAATGATGTTGACAGCTTTCTGCATAAAAATGAGGAATTTATTATCAACAGCCTTAACAAACAAAAAGCTGCCGCCGAAAATATGCCCAAGGAAAAGAAATTCGTTACAGGCGAGTACATATATTTTGTAGGAAAAAAGCTTTACCTTGAAGTTTACAGGGGTACTAAAAACTTTATCGAAATAACCGATAATAAAATGAATATGTTTGTGACAGAACCCGATAATTATACGCTTAAAAAGGCTGTTTTTGAGGATTTCCTAAAAAAGGAATGCTCAGATTATGTTACATCTCTGTGCAGACAGCTTTATCCACGTTTCAGAAAAAAAGGTATCGCATACCCGAATGAAATACGTTTCAGAAAAATGGTTTCCTGTTGGGGAAACTGCCGAAGCGGTAAAAAAATATTGACATTCAGCACATACTTAATACAGCTTCCGCCGAAATGTATCGAAGCGGTAGTTTGCCACGAATTTACTCATTTTCTTCATCAGAACCATTCTAAGGACTTTTACGCTCAGCTTACTGAATTTATGCCGGATTGGAAAGTTTATGATAAGATTATGAGAGATATGCAAAACGAAATAATTTTCAGATAATATCCGTAAAAATAAGGAGGTTAATTTATGAGTACATTTAATGTCGGACTGAAAAAGGTTGTTGATGACAGCTATGACATAGAAATCGGATATCAACTGTACGATAAGCTTGTGTCTGATCTGAAAGCAGGTCTTGTCGGCAATATTAAGAAATTTGCGGTAATAACAGACAGTATCGTTTCCGATCTGTACGCTGCCCCTATCGCGCAAAAGCTTGCTGCGGCAGGATATTTTGTCGAATTGTTTGCATTCCCCGCAGGAGAAAAAAGCAAGACCCGTGAAACTAAAGCCATACTTGAAGACGCTTTGCTTGAAAGAGGATACAGGCGTGACTGCTGTATTATTGCAGTCGGTGGCGGTGTTGTTACCGATCTCGGAGGATTTCTTGCCGGAACATTCGGCAGAGGAGTTCCGTTTATCAATTATGCTACTACTCTTCTTGCCTCGGCAGACGCTTCCGTCGGAGGAAAAACCGCAGTCGATACACCGCTTGCAACTAATCTTATAGGACTTTTCAACCAGCCAAAAAAGGTTTATATCGACATTGCAGCCTGGAAAACTCTGCCTGCAAGACAAATTTACAGCGGTATGGCGGAAACTATAAAACACGCTTGTCTTGCGGATATTCAGCTTTTCTACTATCTCTTTGAAAATCTCGAAAAAATTTACTCTTTCGACAAGACAGCCTGCGAGTACATAGCAGAAGCAAACTGCCGTATCAAGTACAATGTTGTTATGCAGGACGAGAGGGAAAGCGGATTAAGAGAGATACTCAATCTCGGGCATACTGTCGGCAGAGCTATTGAAACTGTAAGCGACTATCAGTTACTTCACGGAGAAGCTGTTGCCATAGGACTTGTGGCACAGGCAAAGCTTTCACATAAGTTAGGATATATGTCGCAAGAGGAAATGAACGCTGTTATTGCACTTCTCTACAAAGCGTCCCTCCCTATCTCTATACCCGATTACATCGACAAAGAAGCACTTGTAAAAAAGCTGTATACCGACAAAAAAGTACGAAACGGACAATTAAGGTTCGTTTTGCAAAGCGGTATCGGAAGCGTAATGCAGTTCGGAGAAAACGTATTTGCAACACCTATACCGGAAGACCTTGCGAGAGAGATCATATACCAGTGCTGATAAATCATCTATCCCCATACCATAGCGGTGTGGGGAATTTTTGTATTCAGTACAAAGCAAAGCCCGCACACACGAATGTGTACGGACTTCTAAGAAAGGATCTGTGATTCCTGTCGTAAACTTTATTACTGGCTAATAACCTTGTTGATAAGATCGCAGTTCTGATCTGTGAACTTAAAGCTCAAAGCACCGTAGTTAAGAACTACCGTTGTATTAGCCTGAACAGTAAATTCTCTGATAATATCTCTGTAAGAAAGCACTCTGTAATCAGCTACTCCCTCAAGATTATCTCCGAATACCGTCTTCATCTCGAATACGTCTGTAAATACAAGAACGTAATTTACACCGTCACTGCCCGGTCTTGTTATCGGGTGCGTATCGCCGTTCTCGTCCTTAGATACAGGCATAATATACTTTGCACTTGTAAAGCCTCTGATCATAAGCTTTCTGAGAGCGTTGATCTCTTCTCTACGGTTAGGCTTATCGGTCTTAAACTGCATTTTCTGAGAAAGCGTAGTCATACTAAACATAAGTTCGGGATTTGTAACAGGTATCTTAATATACTCACGCTCGTTCTCCTCAACCATATCGGACACTGTATCTGTGGAAATTATTACCCACTTCTCGGTTTCGTCAAGCACGAGATCCTGAATACCGTGACGTCTGTACTCAAACAGCATATTGAATATCTCGTTTTTCTTGTATTCCTTAAGATATACGTTATATCCGTTCTTAGCAAAGTTTGCAACAGACTTTTCGCCAAACTCTTTCTCTGAGAAGATATGTCCTCTGTTGTTGCCGTCAATAAGAATGTGCTTTGTATTTGCGTCAAACTCAGCATACATGGCGTCTGCTTCAACTATCATCTTGGCAAGCTGTTTGTAGCTGTCATTGAGCTTATCACGCAAAATCTTCATAACGGAGAAATCATGCTCAAGCTCAAGTTCTCTTGCAATAATCTTAGTCTGGGCTGCCTGGAACTGAATAGTCGGCTTTGGAACAGGTTTCTTCGGTACTTCCGGAGCAGCAGGCTCTGAGAACAGATTTGAAAGATCAAATGCACCGTCGCCGCTGTTATCCTGGCTCTTATCGGCAGGCTGTTCCGCCTTTTCAGGCATCTTAGAGGAGTATGCAGGCTGTTCCTCGTCCTCTGGAAGTGCGTCAACAATCGGAGCGGAAACCTTTATACCGTTTATCGTAATAACTGACGGTTGCTTTTGAGGCATTTTCTTAGGCTCTGAAACACTTACCGGAGCGGGTGTGGGAACAGGCGTCGGTTCGGGAGCAGGAGCAGGTGTAGGTGTAGGCATATCCATTATCGGATCTGTCGGCATTATGAATTTCTCTGAAATCGACTTCTGCTGCGGTTCCTCCGGTATCTCCTTATCATAAACAGGTGTTGATACCTTTATACCGTTTATAGTAATCTCACCGGGTGTTTTTTTCTGTACAGGCTCAGTTACAGGAGTCTCTTGTACCGCACTTACCTTTTCATTCTGAACTTCTGCAACAGCAGGCTGTACTTTTTCTGCATTTACTTCTGTTTTTTCCTGTGTAACTGCGGGAGTTTCTTCTACCGAAGTTTCCTCTTTCTGCGCAATCATATCTCTGTCATACTTCGGCTCAACATCGCCGAGGATAGATTTATTCATAATAAATCCAAGTGAAGCAGCGTTAATAATGTAGTGTGTGGCGTCTGTACACTCTACAATAAATCTTGCGTCAAGCTCATAAAGTCCCTTGAGCGGCATACCAACGCTTCTTGCCTCTTTAAGGTCTGTAAATACAGGGCAGAATTTCGTGTATCCGTCTGTCATAAGGATAGGCTTGAATTCGTCAAGGTTCTCCTCGGTTATTTCTGTAATATCGGTATCAAGAGCATATGTATATACTCTGCTTCCCAGGAACAACGCTGCTATATCTTCTCTGATATCGTCGTCCTTTTTCTGCATAAAGTCGAGTATCTTGAAATAAAGCTTGGGCGCAAGCACACCCTCTGTCTTTACATGCTCGTCAAAATCACGAGGCTCAAAGATATGACTTCTGTCGTTGTTTACAATGATCTTCTTTAATCCAAATCTCTTAAGATCATCAAAGAACGATCCTCTGTCATCTATTGTTGTAACTGCCGTATCCTCAACGCCTGTTTCTGCGGCTCTTTTGATCGTGCAGATATTTACACAGAATTCATCGTCAAGATACGGATAGTTGGTAACTGTTGAATATGTGCAGTAAAGCTCATCGGCGCTTACTACCTCATCAATTGTTTTCTTAATAGGATCTGCCTCGGCTGCGTCAAGTTTTTCCTTAACTATACTGCTGATACAATCTGAGCAGAAGTTACGGTTATCTACAAGGAACATATCAGCCTCTTTGTATGACTTTCCACAAACTGCGCACTTAGCCATACGATTACCGTTCTGGCGGCGTTTTGTTGTATCTATTCCTGCAACATCTGCAACAGGCTGTACGTTAGTCTTTGTAGAGGTTGTTTCAACCGCTGCGCTCTCTCTTGCTGCAGTTCTTGTGATGATATAATCGTAATCAGCGCCCGTTTCGTCCTTTACGATCTCAACAGCAAAGTTCTTCGGAGTTCTCTTGTAGTTTTTCCACATATTAAGCTCTCTCTGCTCAATAGGAACTATCATACCGCCGATAATCTTGTATGTCTTGCCGGCTCTCTTATCGTTATAGAACTTACAGAACTCATTTTCAAGAACAAGTATTGTGTGTTCGTTTTCTTCAAACTTAATTCTGTCTTTCTTTTCGCCTTTTAAGGTAGATGTAGATACATCTCCGGAGTATGTCTTACTCTTTGATACAGCAACAGGCTTATTATCCGCTGCGGCAGGTGCATTGGTGCTTACAGGCGGAACGTACGGTGCTGCAGGCGCAACCTCGGGAGCAGGAGTAAGCGTACCGTCCTCATTTACCTTAGATATTTTACAGTCGTAGATTTTTCCTGTGCTGTCCTTGAACACCTCAACTGCAAATCCCTGCGGAGATCTTACACGGTTTTTCCACATATTAAGCTCACGCTGCTCGATCGGGATAATTTTTCCATCTATAACCTTGATAGTTCTGCCCCATCTCTTATCTGTATACAACTTGCAGTATTCATTCTCCATCATAAGAACAGTGTTTTCGTTTTCAACAAAGTCTATTCTGTCTGTCGGAGCTGTACCAATTGTTTCCTTAACTTTCTGTACGCTCGGTCTTGCAGCAGCTCCCTGAACTCTATTCGGGTTTGCATTTGCGGCAGGTGCTGTCGGCTGTACCCTGTTCGGGTTTGCATTTGCGGCAGGTGCTGTCGGCTGTACCCTGTTCG